>CAUJFK010000170.1 GCA_963169175.1 Acidobacteriota bacterium
TTAAGCTGGCAGAATTCACGGATCTGCCTCGGCGCCATGGCCGAATTCGAATAGACGCCGTCGTTCCCAAGCCGCGCTAACTGCGTTTCTCGCGCCCTGATAACACGTTCACGCACGGTCTGCGATCCCTCGGCCGGCCCACCGCCTTTACCGCGAAGTTCATTGAATTTGACCGCGGGAACGTCTATGTGGATGTCGATCCTGTCCATCAGCGGGCCCGAGATCTTGCCGACATACCGCTGTATCTGCATCGGCGAGCACTTGCACTCGCGTCCCGAACCAAAATAACCGCACGGACACGGGTTCATTGAGGCAACCAGCGTAAAATTTGCCGGAAATGTCAACGAACTTGCGGCCCGCGAGATAGTGACCTGCTTGTCCTCCATCGGCTGGCGGAGCACTTCAAGTACGCTCCGGTCGAATTCGGGCAGTTCATCCAGAAACAGAACACCGAGATGGGCAAGCGAAACCTCACCCGGACGCGGGATCGATCCGCCACCGATAAGCCCGGCATGCGAAACCGTGTGGTGTGGCGATTTGAACGGCCGTTCGCGGATCAAGCCCGATCGCCCCGTCAGGCCGGCGACCGAATGGATCTTTGTGATCTCAAGCGCCTCTTCAAATTCAAGGGGCGGCAAAATGGTCGGCAGCCGCTTTGCGAGCATCGTTTTACCCGAACCGGGCGGGCCGATGAACAGGATATTGTGCCCGCCGGCGCTTGCCACTTCCAGGGCCCGTTTTGCGGTCTGCTGGCCTCGTACCTCAGAAAAATCGACGCCGTACTTCGTGACCGCCGACTTGAACTCACTCAGATCAAGCTTCATTGGCGCGATCAATGTCGGCTGGCCGCTTCCGAAGCCGTTTATAAGCTGGGCGGCGTCACGAAGGTCGCGGATCGGGTAAACGTTCAGCTCCTGAACGACCGCCGCTTCGGTCGCGTTCTCTTCGGGAACAAGCAAGTTGGATATGCCATTCTCACGGGCCGCGAGTGCAATAGATAACGCACCGCGAACAGGCCGGACACGGCCGTCCAGTGAAAGCTCGCCTATACTCAGCGTGCTTCCCGCATTGTCGGCATTCCCGAAATCGCCATTTGCACCCAGGATCGCAAGTGCGATGGGCAGGTCAAAGCTCGCGCCTTCCTTTCTTACATCCGCCGGCGCAAGGTTAACGGTCGTTTTGTGGATGGGAAAGAAAAATCCGCTGTTCTTGATCGCCGCACGAATGCGTTCGCGCGATTCGCGAATGGCAGTATCCGGCAAACCGACGATTATGAACGGCGGAGCGAGATCGGTTTCTCCAGGCGCGGGCTGAAGATTGACCTCGATATCCACGATCAGGGCGTCTATGCCGTAAACGGCCGCGGACTGCGTGAGGAAAAGCATAAATTCTCGGAAATTACCGGGTGGAACAAGAAATTCCTTGAAAGTGTAGCTCAAATACGCGGAAAATCTAAAATCGCATCGCGTTTCGCGGCCCCGCACCTGGTTCGCGACAACAAACACCACAACCACGAAGATTCCTGATTCGTGGATTTTCATCCCTTGATTCGGGCATTTCGTGGTGGCGAAGCCGAAGTCCGAACCACGAAAAAACCGAAACAAGAAACGAAAGTCCACGAATTTTGGTCCCTTGCGGCAAAGTTGGCTGCTTGAATAAACGCTACAGAAAGTTCAATCTTCTCAACAATTTACTTTACCTTTGCGGATATTCATCATAGAATCACATTATCTTTACGGGTTTTGGGGGCGGTGAAGCAACCCGAATTTGGAGGTAAGTCATCATAGCGAGCGACGATTTCCTAAATTCCGGCAATCTAAGAGGAGTTAGCATGGATCCAACCTCCGCGGCGATCGAGCAGGATATTCCTTTCGGTTATGAGGACAGCCTGGAGTTGTCGTTTGTCCAGCCAGTGGCAGAAACGGCCGTTTCCTTTGATTCGGCAACGCCTGACATTGAACTTTGCCGCCTGGCGGGCGACGGAAATATCGGCGCGTTTGAGATGATCTATCAGCGCTATCACCGCCGGACATACAGCCTCACGCTTCGGATGACGAACAGCCCGACCGAGGCCGAAGACCTTACTCAAGAGGTCTTTATCCAGCTTTTCAGAAAGATCGGCAGCTTTCGCGGTGATTCGGCCTTTTCCACGTGGCTTCATCGTTTGACGGTCAATCAAGTGCTGATGCACTTTCGCCGCCGCAGTGTAAAGAACGAGAAAACTTCTGAGGACGGTGAAATGCCTGAGCAGACCGTTGTCGGAAGCTCAAATCCGCGCAAAATGCAGATTGTGGACCGAATTGCCTTGAAAAAGGCGATCGGAGAACTTCCGAACGGTTACAGGAACGTCTTTGTTCTTCACGATGTCGAAGGCTACGAACACGAAGAGGTGGCTAGAATGCTCAAGATCTCAGTGGGAACATCGAAATCACAGCTGCATAAGGCCCGCCTGAAACTGCGCGGGCTGCTGATCAGACAAACCGAGGAAAAATCTTCCGCATCACAGGCAACCAACACCGGAATCGCCTAATCTATCTAGTTTGATCACGGGAACTTAGCGGGTGGGGCCGCCGCTGCTAAATGCGGGGCACTGCTCAGTTGCGTAAATGTAATGACCTGCGACGGATGCCAAGAGAATATAAGCCTGTTTCTGGACAATGAGTTGGATGAGAAAACATCGCTCGCGGTCCAGACTCACTTGTCGTTCTGTGCGGACTGCGCAAGGGTCTGCGAAGACTTTGCCTTGATCCTCGACTCCTGCAAGGTTGATCTGCCCGCCGAATTGCCGCCGCCTAATGCTGAAGCACTCTGGTGCCGGATCAACAACATTATTGAAAGCGAGGTCAACTCGCAGCCCGTGCCTGAAGAAAAGCCGCGTGGCTGGTTCGGCCGGGGCTTCACATTATCACAATTGGCTTCGGCGGCCGTGGCAATTGCTCTGATAAGCTCGCTGCTGACCATCGTTGGAGTAAGGAATTATTTTGAGCCTACCGGCGAGGACTTTAGCTTGCGCTCGGACGCGACACAAACAACATTTGAGAAAGTGTTCAGCAAGATCGGCCTGATCGAAACGCCGCAGGCGTCCAGGCTCAAACGACTGAAGGAGCAGCAGGCAGCGATCGAATACTGGAACAAACGCGTGCAGGTCCGCCGGGCCCAATGGGACGGAAAAATGCGCGACGCTTTTGACCGAAATCTGAATGAGATCGACGAGGCAGTGACCGGGTACACTATCATGCTTGAAAAGAACCCGCAGGACGGGCTTTCAAGTGAAATGCTCGATTCGGCGCTGGATGAGAAAATGAATCTTCTCCGCGCTTTCTCTGAATTGTAATGACCGACCGTAGTGATGGCCTGCAGTATTTTTAACATTTCGCGCTTTTTCAATGCTCGAAGAACTACGATTCTGCTGTTAATGAACGTAGTTCTTTTCTTTGGCGTTGCGGCTGACCAGACGGCGGCGCAGAAGCGCTTTTCGCGCACCTATCCCGCGACCAAAAATGTCCGCCTCCAGCTTGTAAACCGTTCCGGCACGATCATCGTCGAGGGCTGGGACCGGCCTGAGATCAACATTTCCGCCTATCTTGAGGCCCCATCGGCGACGCTCGCTCCACAAAGCCTGAGCGGGGCCATCGTGATGGACCTGGTGCGAGAGAATCAGGGACGCAATATCGGCAATGTGAATTTCACGATTCGTGTACCGAGGTCATGTGTTGTAGATATAGAAACGCGCATCGGCAATTTGAGCGTTACCAACGTATCAGGCGGCCTCGTCCGGGCAGTCGTTACGACCGAGGGCGATATAACGCTGACAAACATCATTTCGGCAGCTGTTGATGCTCAAAACGGGATCGGTGACATCTTTTTTGACGGTGCAATGCTCGGTGGCGGCCAGTATCGATTTACCTCGATGCGTGGCAATATCAATCTTCGCATTCCGCTCGAATCATCTTTCCGCCTGGTCGCAACCGCTCCCTCGACCAGAAATATTGATCTCGGGCCATTTCGCGGTTCCAATATGCGTTTTGTCAGCGACGGCCAACGCGTTGCCGGCAAGGCCGGAGAAGGAGCTTCGACCCTGACAGTTACCAACCATCGCGGCAGTATCGCATTTTTGAGCCGCTAGGCCCATATTTGGGCATGGGGAAAACAAATTGTTGACCTTTCCCGTCTGCAGGCCTTAAAATAGTGATGGCCTCGCCCCAGTCCTCCTCGCAATACCACCATGAGATCAAATTTCCGACCTTTTACAATTGCCTTGGTTTTCGCGTTTCTCTTCGTCACCGCTGCTTCAGCGCAGCAGCTGGTAAAACGCACAACTTATAAATCCGATTCGTTCGACTTTGGGGCCGGCGGCACGCTTTCGCTGACCGGAGCTCCGAAGGGTTCTGTAAAGGTCGAAGGCTGGAACAAGAATCAGGTGCAGATCGACGCAGTCATCGAGCTGAATGGCGCGACCGAGGCTGATCTGGATGAGCTTGCCAAGGTAACCGGCTTCGTCCTCGAGGAAAGTATAGGTAAAACATCTATTACAAGCATCGGCACGCACGACAAGTCATACTTGAAACGAACGGCAAAGAAGTTTCCAAAACGCCTCATCGGCCTGCCGTTCAAGATCGATTATGTTATCAAGGTTCCGCGGTATTGCGACCTGATGATCGACGGCGGAAACGGCGATCTGGCGGTTTCAGGCGTAGACGGGGTTATCAAAGTCAATTTTCTTGATTCAAACGCGAAATTCGACCTGATCGGCGGCGCTGTCATGGCGACTATCGGCGACGGGTCTGTCGATGTGACCATACCCAGCCGAAGCTGGCGCGGCCGCCTGGCTGACATTTCGCTCACCACCGGCACAATGAACGTTAATCTGCCGCCCAGCCTGAACGCCGAGATCGATGCCTCCATTCTTCGGGCCGGAAAGATAGAAAACACCTACGCAGACCTCAAACCAAAAACGCGGAAAGACACCTTCACCGAAAAACTTATCGCTGCCAAGTCAGGCAACGGTGGTGTCTCGCTGAAATTCACCGTCGGTGACGGCAACCTCAACATCGGCCCGCTCGAAAAACCTGAATAGTCAAGATGTGCCAGTTTGAATGGACAGAACTTTGTGTCTTAAAACTTTGAGTCCTTTGGGTCTTAAACTTTGGGCTCATTGTGCTAAGAATCTTTTAAACACAAAGGGCACAAAGTTCAAGGCACAAAGTGCGCTAAGGCAGCAAGTTGTACGTGCTCACGTTTCGTGCTCCGAGCCCGGCTTCACTACCACGACGCCACACGAATCAGGAAACGAAACCTGCGAAACCGAATCATCGGCTGGATTCGAACGCTTCTTGACCAAACCTGAAACATACTGCTGATAGGCCAGACAATTTGTAGTTCGGTTTCTGAAGGTGATAAGTTAAGTTCTTATCGCCTTTTTTTATGACCATCAAATCAGATATCTGGCTTCGCCGGATGGCCAAAGAGCACGGGATGATCGAGCCGTTCCTCCCTGAACTGGTACGAGAGAGCAATGGCACGAAGATCATCTCCGCCGGTGCTTCAAGCTACGGCTACGATATGCGCCTTGCGGACGACGGATTCCGCATCTTTTCATCGGTCCATGGCAAAGAGATCGATCCGAAGCGTTTCGACGATCAGTATTCGCTCATCGAACCCGAAATGCAGACGGCGGACGACGGCTCGAAATACTACATTCTGCCGGGCCATCACTATGGCCTCGGTGTAACGGTCGAGACGTTCAAGATGCCGCGAAATGTAACGGGAGTCGCCCTTGGAAAATCGACTTACGCCCGCGCCGGCCTGCTGGTCAATACGACACCTCTTGAAGCCGGCTGGACCGGACGCCTGGTCGTCGAGATCGCCAATTTGGCCAACCTGCCGCTTCGGGTTTATGTGAACGAAGGCATAGGCCAGATATTGTTCTTCGAATCGGACGAGGACTGTGCGGTTTCGTATGAAGATCGCGGCGGAAAATATCAGGGCCAAACCGGCCTGACATTCGCCAAAGTTTGAATCCTTATCCCGCCGTCATTCGGCCCGCGGCTCGACCATCGATCATGTTTCGCTGCTCTGTCACTATCATATTCGTTTGCTTTTTCTTATTCGCGCCTGCGATTGCTCAAAGCTCATCCGGTAAGGGCGAAGACCGGCCAAAACCGGACATCCAGCCGCGTCCTCGTGCCCGCGAGGCAGGGCTTAAGGTCGGCATACTTTTGCCGGGAACACTTAACGCTATCACTGATGTTCCCGGCGTTCTGGTCGGCCATACGACCATCATCAAGGGCGATGCAATTCGCACCGGCGTCACCGCGATCTTGCCGCACGGCGGAAATCTGTTTCAGGAAAAGGTGCCGGGAGCGGTCTATGTCGGAAATGGATTTGGCAAACTTGCCGGATCAACCCAGGTAAATGAGCTTGGCGAAATCGAAACCCCGATCCTGCTCACTTCAACACTTGCCGTACCGAGAACGGCAGATTTTTTGCTGGACTATATGCTCGCCCTTCCTGGGAATGAAAATGTTCAGTCGATAAATCCGCTCGTTGCCGAAACAAACGACGGATTTCTAAACGATATTCGCGGGCGGCACATTGGCCGCGATGACGTGTTCGCGGCGATCAGGAGCGCGAAAAGCGGAGCGGTGGAAGAAGGGTCGGTCGGTGCCGGGACGGGCACGGTCGCATTTGATTGGAAAGGCGGCATCGGAACCTCGTC
>CAUJFK010000171.1 GCA_963169175.1 Acidobacteriota bacterium
ATTGCACAAATTCGTTATTTTGCAAAGATTTTTTACGCAGGGTAACTATCCGTGGACATCGTTGGCTTCAGCGGCCCGCGGATAGTTAGTATTGAATGGTGAAATTCAGGCGGCGAACAACTTACAACTTGTCCGATTCAGTCATTTCCCTCGCCGTCCTTGGCGATCAAACGTTCGGCTTCTCGTCCATTTTCGGCGGCAGGAATGACAAAGGGCCGTACGCCTTCGCCGGACGGCGATTGCTCCAAGGCGGATGCAAGCACTTCACTGATGTGCTTGACCGGGACGACCTCAAGCTGTTTTCGAAGATCTTCCGGGATCTCGTCAATATCGTGCTCGTTATCGGCGGGCAGTATGATCCGGCGGACGCCGGCACGGTGGGCGGCCAATACCTTCTCCTTAACACCGCCAACCGGGAAGACGAGTCCCGACAGCGTGATCTCACCGGTCATGGCCGTATCAGACCGGACCTTGCGGCCTGTGTAAAGCGATGCAAGGGCCGATGCCATAGTGACGCCCGCCGACGGGCCGTCCTTTGGGATCGCTCCGGCCGGAACGTGCACGTGAACACCATTCTGCTTTATCGCTTCGGGGTCGATACCGAGTTCGGCAGCGTGCGACCAAAGATAGCTGCGTGCCGCCTGGGCAGATTCCTTCATCACATCACCGAGTTGGCCGGTCAGCGTTAACCCGCTTCCGCCGGGCAATGCGATCGCCTCAATGAACAGTACTTCGCCACCCATTTCCGTCCAGGCCATACCGGTCGCAACCCCTGCCGGCAATTCCTTTCGGGCCTCTTCCGGATGAAAACGCGGCGGGCCGAGATATGTGTTCAACTCAGCGGTAGAAACCGCGAACTTTTCCGTTGAACCTTCAGCAACCTTCAAGGCCACCTTTCGTGCAACGTTGCCGATGGTGCGTTCAAGCTGCCGCACGCCCGCCTCGCGTGTGTATCGCGAGGTCATCAGGCCGATGGCATCGTCCGCGAACTCAAGCTGTTCCGGCGTCAGCCCGTTTTCTTTGATCTGTCTTGGCACCAGATATTGCTTTGCAATATTCAGCTTTTCCCGATCGCTGTAGCCCGGCAGATGAATTATCTCCATGCGGTCGCGCAGCGGCATCGGTATCGGCTGAAGCTGGTTTGCCGTGGCAATGAAGAACACATTCGAAAGATCGAACGGTAGATCCAGATAGTTGTCACGGAACGTGTTGTTCTGCTGCGGATCGAGTATCTCAAGCAAGGCCGACGCCGGGTCGCCGCGAAAATCGCTTCCCAGTTTGTCGATCTCATCCAGCATCAACACCGGATTATTCACGCCAACACGGCGCAGCGATTGAATGATGCGGCCCGGCATTGCACCGATATACGTTCGCCGGTGCCCGCGCAACTCCGCCTCGTCGCGCATACCGCCGAGGCTCATGCGGTCAAATTCACGCCCCAGGGCACGTGCGATCGAACGCCCAAGCGATGTTTTACCAACTCCCGGCGGGCCGACAAAAAGAAGGATCGGACTTTTTGAATCTGGCCGCAGTTTTACTACCGCCAGCGATTCCAGAATGCGTTCTTTTATGTCCTCAAGCCCGTAATGGTCCTCATCCAGGATCTTACGAGCCTCGTTCAGATCGAGCTTTTCCTCGCTCGCCTTCTTCCACGGAAGTTCGAGGATGTATTCGAGATATGTGCGAATTACGTGATAGTCAGGGGCCGATTGCGGCAGCTGTTCCATCCGCTTCAATTCACGCTCGGCCTCTTTTCTGACGTCATCCGGAAGATCGGCGGTCTCAAGCCGCTCGCGCATCTGTCCCGCCTCAGCCTTTTCGCCCGTATCGTCCTCGCCGAGTTCTTTTTGAATCGCCTTCATTTGCTGGCGAAGGACATAATCGCGCTGCGATTTGTCCATCTCGGTCTGTGCCTCGGTCGCGATCTTTGAACGGATCTGCATTATCTCGACCTCGCGGGCAAGTGCCGCGTGAGTGAGCGTGAGGAGATCGTCCACGGTATCGGACTCAAGCATTTTCTGCTCGGTCTCGGGCCCCAGATCAAGAACGGACGCAAGAAAATAAGCAAGCTGGACCGGATTCTGCTGTGACATCACAGCCATCCGTATTTCAGGCGGAATATTGGGAAGCAGGGCAAGAGCCTGCTGGATCATCGTTTGAATGTTCCGCTTGAGCGCTTCGACCTCTTCGTCATCCGTGACCGTCAGATCGGGCAGGATCTCGCACCGGGCCCGCAGAAACGGTTCGTCCTGCAGCCATTCGGTGACCTTGAACCGGTCAAGGCCCTGGACGATCAGCTGCATGATGCCCTCATTCCGCATCATGCGCTTGACGTTGACGATAGTGCCGACCTGAAAAAGATCGTCGAACTTTGCGTCGTCGCCGGTCACATTCTCTGACTTTGTCGTGACACAGGCGAGAAGCTTTTCTTCGGTTGCCAGGGCGGACTCGACAGCCTTCACCGAGCGCTCGCGGCCGACCGCAAGCGGCACGACAGTTTCGGGAAACAACGTCGTATTCTGCAGCGGCAATACCGCGATCTCAAAAACTTCGGGCTTTGGTTCAGATCCCTGTTTTCCCGGCTTCTTATCTTCCGCCATAAGCACACCTGAATTACGCTGCGGTCAGCCTAGGTCTTGGCCGCCCCTCCTTTCTCGACCGTCCTAAGCCTGATTATGAGCAGTCCATTATCAAAAACATGTTCAAGCTTCACACCGTCGATCGAAGTAGGAAACTTTAAGGTCTTTTCAAAACTGCTGTACGTTATCTCCATCTGATGATATGAGCCGCCGTAGCCGCAGGACTTGTCCCGCCGCGAACCTGCAATGTAAAGAACGTTTCCCTGCACATCGATATGCACGTCCTCAGCCGAAACGCCGGCCAGTTCGACCTTGACCACCCAGCCTTCCTGCGTTTTATACACATCAGCCGCAGGATACCAAAGCTGGCCGGATTGAACGTTCTTGGAAGAACCAACGAACTGAAAATATCGATTTGTCGATTTTGCCATTTACGCAGTGGTCAGTAGTCGATGGACACTGTTATTTCTTGCTCCAAAACCCGGAGCCGCTTGATATCTCTTCAAGAGCGTCAGCAAGCTCCTGCTGATCTTCCATCTCCAACGCGATATCAGCCATTGCGATGATGCCGGCAAGAGTGCCGTTCTCATCGACCACGGGCACCCGGCGGACCTGTTTATCGCCCATTAGGCGAATAGCTTCGAAGACAAAGTCGTCCGGTTTGACCGAAAAGATATCGGTCGTCATTGCATCGGCCACGCTCGCCGAGGCATCCTTGCCATCCGCGATCGAACGCACAACAATGTCCCGGTCGGTCACAATACCGACAAGCTTTCCGCCCTCAACCACCGGAACCGAGCCCATGTCGCCGTCACGCATCATCAACGCCGCGTCCCGAAGCGTGTTCGCACGAGTCGCGGTCGTAACGCTTTTGGCCATTATATCGCGGCAGCGAATGCGCGATCTTGCAGCGGATTCGGTCATTAGAACTCCTTTCCTTTATTTTGTTTGAGTTGAGCTGATAAAGCAAGAGGCTCCGGACTTAGGATACCTTATAGGCGCTCGTTCAAACTGCGTTCGGGTCTGCCAAGGAGACCCTTTTTCGTGGGTTTCGTTCCCTGTTCGTGGTTTTCGTGGTGGCGAAGCAGGTCCGACCGGGCTATGCGGCGAGTGCAATCACCGCAATGGCGTCATCGCCGATGGCCTCGACCGGACATGCGTCAAATGCTTCGCGGCACAGATCGTACTCCGACTGGTCTTCCGGCTGCTTTCGAACGTACGAATAGCCATTTTCGTCGTTCCGGGCAAAGTTCGAGGGCGCGGTGTCGCGGCACACATCACAGTCTATGCACTGCCGGTCAACGTAGAATCTACCTATCGTGTTCTCGGGCAACTTGTCTCGGGCGTTAGCCATGATCTTCAACGCAGAGACGCAAAGCCGCAGAGAGGGTCATTCAAAAAACTCTGCCTCGTCTGCGCCTCTGCGTTAATTCTTCTTCTCCGTTAGCGAGATCATCCGTTCCAGCGCGACGTTCGCGTAATGCTTTGTCTCTTTGTCCACAGCTATTTCATTCACGATAACGCCGTTTACCAAATTGTCCATCGCCCAGGCAAGATTTTGCGGGGCGATGCGGTACATCGTCGCGCACATGCACAGGTCAGGAGCAAGCAGGTGTATCTCCTTGTCAGGAAATCGCTGCTGCAGGCGGCTGACAAGATTGACCTCGGTCCCGATGGCCCATTTTGAGCCGGTCGGTGAATTTTCTACGGTTTTGATAATAAATGACGTCGAGCCGTCGAGATCGCTCATCTCGACAACCTCGCGTGTGCATTCCGGGTGGACGAGCACCTTGATACCGGGAATTTCAGTGCGTACCTTATCGACATGCCACGGTTTGAATCGTCCGTGCACCGAACAGTGGCCGCGCCAGAGGATCAGTTTCGCTTCTAGCAGATCTTCTTCAGTGTTCCCGCCAAGTTCCTGATGCGGGTTCCAGAGCACCATTTTCTCAAGCGGAATGCCGAATTTCGCACCCGTATTGCGGCCAAGATGCTGGTCCGGGAAAAAGAACATCTTGTCGAACTGTTTGAGATAAATATCGAACAACGGCACTGCGTTTGACGAAGTGCAGACCACGCCCTCATTCCTTCCGCAGAACGCCTTGATCGCGGCGGATGAGTTCATATAGGTGATAGGTGCGACACGCTGTTCGAGCACACCTATTTCGGCAAGCTGCTCCCATGCGTCCTCGACCTGTTCGATCGTTGCCATGTCCGCCATCGAACATCCGGCGCCCATGTCCGGCAGGATCACGTGCTGCGACGGCTTGCCGAGAATATCAGCCGATTCGGCCATAAAATGGACGCCGCAGAACACGATGAATTCTGCGTCGGTCTGTGATGCCATCACCGAAAGCTGATACGAATCGCCGGTCAGATCGGCGTGTTTTATTACGTCGTCACGCTGGTAATGATGGCCGAGTATGATCACCCGGCCGCCGAGTTCTGCCCTTGCCGCCTCGATCGACTCCGCGATCTCGGCATCGGGCATAACGAGAAAATCTTCTACTGGACGAACTTGTTCGAGTACTTCTGCCATGGTTCTTCTCCTTGCCGGTTTAGATGCGAGGCCGGCGGCGGATCAAACCAAAATCATTGCGCTTTCAAGGCCGGTTGCGCAAGGCGCGTAACACAAGCTGTGGGCCTGCTGCTTTTATTATACTGACCGTAATAGCAAAAGGCTTCTCGGAATTCAGCGGGTGAGGATGCCTGAAAAGTCTAAAACCCTAAGGCACCAAGGCATTTTTGAACGCGGATCAAGCGGGATCGAGCGGATCTTTGCGGATCTATCCGTCTTGATCCGTTCGATCCGTTCGATCCGCGTTCAGATTGCCGCTATTAGGAGTCTGTCAAACGATTTCAGACATCCCCTGCACGTCACGCAATTCCGGCTATACGTTCCAAAATAAGGACAATACCGTACGTAAGGGATGAGATGAGGGCCGCCATCGGGATAGTGAGTACCCAGGCCCAGACGATCCGCCCGGCAACGCCCCATTTGACGGCGGAAAAGCGCTTGGCCGAGCCGACACCGACTATCGAACCGGTTATCGTGTGTGTCGTCGAAACGGGAATGCCAAAATATGTTGCCCCGAATAGCGTAAATGCCCCGGCCGTTTCTGCACAAAAGCCTCCGACCGGCTGGAGTTTGACGATCTTTGTCCCCATTGTTTTCACGATCCGCCAGCCGCCCGAAAGCGTACCCAGTGCTATTGCGGCACAAGCGGCGACCTCTACCCAGAGCGGCACATCGGGTAGTTTTCCAGAAGCGCCCATCGGCAGAAAACCTCCCGCAACAAGGGCGATGGTAATGATGCCCATCGTTTTCTGGGCGTCATTGCCGCCGTGGCCCAGCGAGTAGGCAGCAGCGGAAAATAATTGTCCAACGCGAAAGATCCGGTCCACCCGGTTGACGGAAACGCGCTGGAATATCCAGTAAACGGCCACCATCAAAATGAATCCGAGGACAAGCCCGATCAACGGCGACAGCAGAATGAACGCGAGCGTCTTGATCCAGCCGTCAGCCTTCAGAACATCTATCGCTCCGGTGACACCGCCCGTTTCCAAGACAAATGCCGTCAACGCAGCACCCGCGTATGCTCCGACCAGCGCGTGAGAACTTGATGTGGGCAGCCCGAGATACCACGTGATGAGATTCCATATTATCGCGCCGATAATTGCCGCCAGTAACACATAGAGGCGCGAACCCTCGTTCAGCACAGTGATATCGACCAGATCGCCGCCGACCGTTTTGGCGACCGCCGTACCAAACACTATTACCGCAATGAAATTGAAGAACGCTGCCATCGCGACGGCCGCTCCCGGGCTCAGCACGCGTGTCGCGACAACGGTCGCGATCGAATTGGCCGCGTCGTGAAATCCGTTAACGTAATCGAACGCGAGCGCAACGAGTATGATCAGAATCACCAGGCTTACAGTCGCTGTTTGTCCATCCATAGAAGGGTGAAGGTCGCTTAAATGCAGAATTCGGGCCCGGAACCTACGCCGGGCAAATCACCATCGCTATCATCCATGCTTCAAAACAATGCTTTCGATAATATTGGCGACGCTCTCGCACCGGTCGGTGGCGTCTTCGAGTATCCCGTATATCTCTTTCCACCGGATAACGCTCAAGGCGTCAGAACCATTCGAGAAAAGCTCCTTCATCGCCCGGAAATATATCTCGTCCGCTTCATTCTCAAGCCGATGTATCTCAACAAATATCGCGTTTATATTATTCGGTTTGTTGAGCATCGAAACGGCATTGCCGATCTGTGTCCCAAGCTGTTCTATCACTCGTGCAAGGTCCATCGTGTGTTTGTTAGCCACGCCGATGCCGTACATAACGATGGCCCGTGCACCGGCGTCGATGTAGTCGCATACATCGTCCAACGCAACGGCGAGCGTATATATATCCTCGCGGTCAAACGGTGTTATAAATGATTTATTGAGCTTGTTCGTCATCTGATGCGTGATCGCATCACACTCGTGCTCAACGTCCTTGATCTGTTTAGTGAACGCATCGTGCTGTGACGGCTCGGCCTCGCACATTGCGACCAGAAGCCTCGATGCTTCTTCGATCTTTTGGCCCATCTGGCTGAAGAACGTGAAATATTCGTCCTCTTTTGGCAGTAAACTGAATCCCATTTTGGTTATCTCCGATGGATATTTAGCTATCTTTATTCTATCGGGCTGTGCTTGATGAACACAGCCTCGCGCAGGTAAACGTTCAATTCGCAGATGTCCTTTACATAATCACCGATCCGCTCAAGGTGTTTAGCCACAAAAAGCAAATGGGCCGAACCATTCGTCGCCGCGGGGTCATCGATCATCCTCTTTATCAACCCGTCAAACACGCGGTGGTAACATTCGTCGATCTGCTGGTCGCGCAATATCACCGCCCGCGAGGTTTCAGCATCTTCGGACGTAAAGGCGTCGAGTGCGGCACGCAGCATGTCCGAGGCGATCCGGGCCATATATGAAAGGTCTATGTAGCTGTCGAACTGAGGTTCATTATTCAGCACGATCGCCGCTTCCGCAATGCTGGACGCGTGATCAGCGATGCGTTCAAGTATCGGCGTGATCTTCGCGACCGAAACGACAAGCCGCAGATCGTGCTCCGTCGGACGCTGCGAGCCCAGGATATCTATGCTCAAGCGGTCGATCTCAAGCTCCATTTGGTCGATCACCTGATCCTCGTCCGCTACGGCCCGGGCAAGTTCACTGTTCCGTCCGACCAATGCTAGCATCGCACCCGCAACGGCAGATTCGGTCTTGCCGCCAAGCAGCAGTATCTTGTCGCGAAGAAGATCGAGTTGGCTGTCCATCGAATCCACGACGGCCGCCCGGACCGGCAGAACGCCCTTGGTCCCTGTGGACGATATGGTATCTGGAACAACATTTTCGCTCATCTGCACACCGCTTGCTTCAATGCCGGAATTCGCCTGAAACTTAAATCTACACCAACCTTGCCTCGGACACGGCGGCACGCATTAGATAGTTAACATCCTGTTAACATCAGGTGTTCTTTGGGCCGATAATAGCCGCTTTTCGGCAAACCGGCCGTCTGCCGGTGAACATCGAACCGGACGGCATGGCAAGTGTCTGCCGTTGATTCTGGTACGGTGATTGCTTTAGAATTTCGATAAATCTATGCACGGAGGGTAAGAATGATATTTCACAATAATTTAAGACGTTCCGCATTGGCATTTGCTGCCTTGGTCGCGCTTATGCCGCTTGCGGTGAGTGCCCAAACGCGGGTCAACATGCCGAAGAACAAGTATAAGGTCCAGGAGGATGTAAAACTCGGGAATCAGGCTGCGAGCCAGGTCGAAAAGCAGTTCCCGATCCTCGACGACTCTCAGGCACAGGCCTACGTTTCGCGTATCGGTGAACGCCTTGTCGCGGCCATACCGCCGCAATTTCGTCAGCCGGCGTTCGATTATAGCTTCAAGGTGGTCAACGCCAGCGACATCAACGCATTTGCGTTACCCGGCGGCCCAATGTTCGTCAATCGCGGAATGATCGAAGCCGCACACAACGAAGGCGAGATGGCCGGAGTGATGGCACATGAGATAGCCCACGTCGCTCTGCGACACGCTACCGCACAGGCCACAAAGCAAGGAAGCTGGCAGAATCAGCTTGGTACCATTGGGCTTATCCTTGGCGGAGCGATCCTCGGCGGCGAGACCGGTGCCCAGATCGGCGCCCTCGGCGTGGCGGCGTGGCAAACTAAATACAGCCGCGAATATGAAACACAAGCGGATATTCTGGGTGCCCGCATAATGGCTGATGCGGGATATGATCCGCGCGACCTTGCAAATATGTTTCGCACCATCGAGAAGCAAGGCGGCAGCCGCGGCCCCGAATGGCTCAGCAGCCACCCCGATCCGGGCAACCGCTACGAAAAGATCAACCGCGAGGCCGCATTGCTTGATGTCGATCCGACACCGATCAAGATGACGCGCGACTTTGAACGCGTCCAGGCCCGCCTTCGTGCCTTGCCGCCTGCCCGCACAATGGCGCAGATACAACAGGACCCGCGCAACAGCGAAGGGCCAGTTAGAAATCCAACCGCTGGCGGGACCTATTCGCGGAACGTACCGTTTCCTTCATCAAGGATGCGGGTCTATGACGGCGGCGACCTGCGAATGCGCGTGCCGTCAAACTGGCGCGAATTCCCGGGCGACGGAAGTCTTATCTTTGCTCCGGAAGGGGCATACGGTGATCAGGGCATAACGCACGGCTTGATGATCGGGGCCTATCGCTCCACATCTTCGGGAATGCTTCAGTCAACCCGAACATACGTAAGCGAACTGCTGAGGGGGAACAGTTACCTGTCGCAACGGAACGATCTATCGCGGACGAGAGTCGGCGGTAGAGAAGCTTATACAACGACGCTATCAGGGCGTTCACCCGTGACAGGCCGGGATGAGGTGGTGACGGTCTATACGGTACAGCTTCGCAGCGGAAATCTGCTGACAATAGCCGCGGTGTCGGCCGAAGCGGATATGTATCGATATAATACTGCGTTCCGAAATATCATCAATTCGATCCAGTTGATGGATTGACACGTTTGCCCACGACGGTTCTTTTTCAAACGGGTGCTGGCCAATGCTTCTTATGTTGGCCGTCACCCGTTTCGCAATATCTCACCGGATCCATCACGCTTTGTTTTTACCGTGGTCAGCATGACCGCCGACGCTACCGACAGGCCGGCGCTGACCAGAAACGCTGAAGCAACGCCAAATTCTGTCCACAGGAACCCAAACAACAACGATGCCGGGAAGACCGTGATCCCAAATGCCAGGTTGTAAAACCCATAAGCAGTTCCCCGTTTCTCATCGTCCACGAGGTCAGCCACAAGAGCTTTCTCGGCTCCCTCGGTCAACCCGAAATATGCGCCGTAAATAATGAAGAGCACCCACGCCTGCCACGCTGATCCGACAAACGCAAACCCGGCATAGACCAACGCGTAGATGCACCATCCCGAAAAGATAAGCTTCTTTCGGCCGACCTTGTCTGACAGGTCTCCGCCGATCAGCGACATCACTACCTTGCTGAAGTGCAGCACCATCCAGAGTATCGGAAGCATCGGCGGCGAAATTCCGGCCTGGCGTGCACGTAGAAGAAGAAATGCGTCGGTTGAATTAGACAGCGTGAACAGGGCGATAACTATCAGAAATCGCTTGAAGTTTGGATCAAATTCACGAAGGGAGAATCTTAAAGGCAGCGTTTCCGCTTCGGATACGGACTTTTTGTCTTCGTGGACAAAAAAGATGATAAGGAACAGGCCAAGTACCACCGGTACCGAGGCAAAAAGGAAAACGCTCTGATATTCACCGGCCGTTGGCGAATCGGGATCGGCGGCAATGTATGAGAGCAGGCCAAACGCGACAAGCGGGCCGATGACCGCGCCGAGATGATCGGCAGCCCGATTAAAACCGAACGCAAGCCCGCGCTTTTCCGCCGGCACGCTTGCGGCGATCAAAGCATCGCGCGGTGCGCCGCGAATGCCCTTCCCGACCCGATCACTCAACCGTACGGCCAGCACCTGCGGCCAACTGTTGACCAGCGCCAACAGCGGCCTGAAGACCGCGGCCAAACAATATCCGAGAAATACAGGAAACTTTCTGCTGTTGAACCGGTCACTGAGATAACCCGAGAAAAGCTTTAGAATACTGGCGATCGATTCGGCCAGCCCTTCGATCAGGCCGATAAGGAATGGCGATGCTCCGAGTGTCAGGAAAAGGAAAGTTGGGAGCAGCGGATAGATTATCTCGCTTGAGGTGTCATTAAGCAGGCTGACCAGGCTCAGGACAAAGACGTTGGTCCCGAGTCCGTGATATCGATGCCAAAAACGGCGTTTCGGGATTTTTGGCTGTGTTCCCATTTAAAATGAGAACAGGCCGACAGCCTGTTCCTAAGGAGGACAATGATCGTCTGTTCGCGAGCTAAACCAGCGTACGCTCGCCCGCGCGATTCTTCATCTCCGGCCATTCATTGGCGGCGATGGGCGCCGGACCGGGCCCTTTCTGCCATCCGACACAAAATACCAGAGCGAAACACTGCCAACTACGGCTATCACAAAGATAATGCCAACGACCACAAGCCGAAATGCTATCTTCAGCGTTCGCCGCAAAGCAAGGAACAAAATGAACGCAACGCCGATCAGCACCAGAAAGAACGCCGCGGCAACCACGCCGCCGACAACTCCGCCGCTCGCGGCAATATCATAAAGTGCGGCAACGGCGGTCATTCCTTCGTTTTCTCCTCAAGCGATCTTTCGATCTCTTCGATATCCTCTTCGCTCAGGTCTGAACCCTCGACCGGCAATGAGTATTGCTCATCTGCCCACGCGCCAAAATCGAGCAGCCGGCATCGCTCTGAACAGAACGGCCTGAACTCATTTCCTTCGTATTCGGTTCCCTTACCGCAATTTGGGCATTTAACTATCGGCATAACCCTGACTTACGGCAAGAATAACATAGAACAAACAACGTTAGAAAATTAGTGTCAGTTCGCGAAAATCGTTGAATCTTGCGGCCATAGATGCAAATATAATGAATAACCATGATGCCTTTTGCGGCATCAGATCGAACAAAATCTAAGCCCGGTTCGTAAATTTTTATTGCCGGGGAAAAGGAACCTTATTATGAGCGATTACAAAGAACGCTTTGAAAAATGGCAAAAGGGCGCCAAAGAAAAGTTTGAGCAGTTGGATGAACAACTTGGCATCAAGGACAAGATCGAAGAAGGTGCGCGTGTCGTTGTCGAATCCGCCCAGAAAAGTGCTGAAAAGAGAAAGTCGGAGGCGGAAAGATCGGAAGTCGGCAAGCAGGCCGTTAAGGCGGCCGAGGCGCCGATCAAGACCGCCGAAGGTGCTGCAAAAAAAGCCTGGACAGCCAGCGAACCGCTGCGCGATGTAGCGGAAGACGCCAGTGAAAAGGCGGCCGATGTGGCAAAAGAGGTCGGCAAGACCGCCGGCGAAGTAATAAATGCCGCCGGAAAAAAGGCCGGCGAGGTGATAGACGGTGCATTCGACACAGCCGCGAAAAGCGCAAAGACGGTCGGCAAGGCTTTCTCGTTCGGGGCCTCGTGGTCGCGTACCATCGACTCGGCACTGAGCACTGTCGCCCGAACGACAGACTGGATCCAGGAAAAGCCGCTCCAGGCGGTCGCGACCGGAGCGTCAATGGCCATCGGCGCCGGCATTGGTGTTGTTTTTACCGGCATCAGCTCACATTGGCTGTTCAATTCCGCCCTTCCGGCATGGACGGTGAAAAAGCTGACCGAGCAATTCAATACATATCTCAGCAATCAGCAAGACCTGATAGACAAAGGCGAATTGTCCGAAGCAGAGACGGAACGGGTAAAATTTGAGCGCGATATCGCCCGCCGCATCGGCGCTCCGCTGCTTGGTGCATTTTCCTTCGCCTCCGGTGCGGTAATGCTGACCAATGTCCTGAATCCAAAGTCCGTTACCGGCGCACCTATCTCATGGCTCCTGGGCGGCAACCCGCTGCTTGAGAGCGTCTGGTTCTTTGGCAACGGCGTTGTTTGTATCCAGACGAGCTGCGATCTGTTTATGATCGCGCTCGAAGAGCATGATGATGTGCAGAGAATGGTGAAAGAGATCAAAGGTTTGCTGCCGCGGGCGGCGTAGGATCTATGGCATTTCAACCAAAACAACTTTATTCACTGGACGAATATCTGGACCTCGAGAAACGCTCAGAGGAAAAATTCGAATTCTGGGGCGGCACGGTTTGGTCGATGAGTGGAGCTAGTGCCCAACATGATCGTGTTGTTACGAATTTGCTTGTGGAGATAGGCTCGAGGATCCGAGCAAAGGGCTGCAACGTGTTTTCGCCGGATATGCGGGTAAATGTCCCAAGATATCCGCCGTATCGCTATCCTGACCTGGCCGCCTTGTGCGGCGTAGCCGAATTTGAGCAGCTCGGTGGTATCGACATGCTTCTCAACCCGCAGCTAATCGTCGAGGTCCTCTCAGAATCGACTGAGGCATTTGACCGCGGGGACAAGTTCAGTTACTACAAATCGATCGAGAGCTTTTCGGAATATCTGCTAGTTGCACAGCATCGGCCCCATGTGTCGCATTTTGTAAAACACGGTGACGGATTCTGGGTAAATTTTGAATATAACGATCTTGATGAGGCGGTCGAATTGCGGTCGGTCCCGTGCAGCCTGCCGATGTCCGCCATCTATCGCGAGGTTACTTTTCCCGAGCAGGACCCAAAAGAAACGCGGCATCCATAGCCATTATAGGATCTTGATCGGGAAGGGCAGAAAGCAGAGCACAAAGATGATCAGTGTAAGGAAGGCAATGGCCTTCCTTTTTGCGTCCAGCGGCGATTGGTCCCACGGAACGGGATGAGGGACCTTCATCATAATGCCCAGCAGGATAGCGATCAGGAATCCGCTCGGGCTATTAAAATAGAACCAGCCGAGTATCGATAGCAGCGCCATTACGACGAACGCGATGCGGCCCGTCCATCGGTGGATCGCGGGCCCAAACACCGCAAAGATCGCATGGCCTCCGTCCAACTGGCCGGACGGGATCAGGTTCAAGGCTGTTACGAGCAATCCTACCCACGCGGCATAGTAGAACGGGTTGCCCGCACTTACCGTTAGGTCGGTGCCGGTCAAAAAAGCCAGTACGCGTATCATCAGCGGATCAGAAAAATATATGCCGCCCGCCGCTGCCACCTGCTCCGCGGGGACGGGATGCATCTTCATCACACCGATGATGGCGACGGGTATCAGCGCAATAAATCCCGCGATCGGCCCCGAAACCCCGATATCGAATGTCGCACGCCGCGAAGGCAGCGGCGATCTGATCTTGATGAAAGCACCAAATGTGCCCGCCGGCCCGATCATTGGCGGTGTTGGAATAAAGAAGGGCAGCGTCGCATCGACCTTGTAAAGGCGGCACGCTATGTAATGCCCCATCTCATGCGAGATAAGGATAAAAAGCAGCGAGATCGAAAAACTGAGACCGTCGCGGAGAAATGACGTGTCCGTGACAAGCGCCGTGACGGCGGATGCCACAAGGGCCGCATAGCGCCCGGGCAGCGACAGGATAAAGCTGATCACTTCACCAAATGTGGCAGGGTCGGCCTCGTCAGGAAGTGTCGCGAATCGGCCGAATGGATACAGGATACCGGCGATCGTGCAGGTCACGAACGTCAGCAGCAGAAAGGCCAAATGCTTCAGCCATGTAGCGATCGATGGCCGCAGGCTGCGTCGGACAATGTCGTCAATTACTGATCGCTCGGAAGCTTCCATTAAAGGAGGGATATCCTCAAAAAATAAAAAGCCGCAAACCACAATCATCAACTGCAAGAATGCGATCTACGACTGAATTCTGAGTATATCACGAACCGTGGGCCGAATTAATCTTCATCCGGCCCGACGGCCTTTGCCGAAAGCTCTTTGCCCGGCTTAAAACGAATGGTCTTGCCTGCGGGGATCGGAACTTCTTTACCCGTCCGCGGGTTGCGGCCCACACCACGCTTACGCGGCTTTACCAGAAAAACACCAAACCCGCGCAGTTCGATACGTTTGCCGCGGGCCAGGGCTTCCTTCATCGCATTGAACAGAGAGTCGACGACCTGCTCGGCCTTCTGCTTCGGCACGCCCGTCTTATCGGCAACCTGATTGACAATGTCCAACTTGATCATCTTTCGCCTCCTTTATCGAATCTGCACGAACCGGAGCAATGTTCCGCTGGGGTCACATAATAATGATAATCCCCTAACTCGCCATGTGTCAAGAATTTGCAGGAGCCTGAGCAAAATATCGGAAACATTCCCGGCTTATCGCCTACAACCCTTCAACCTCCACCGGCGTCCGGCGATTCCGCCATCGTGAATGAAAAATGCTAGAATCCTAACCACACTCAGGAGAATCTTTATGCGTTGGGGCGACCAAAGGCAGAGTACTAATATCGAAGACCGTCGCGGCATTGGAGGGCGCGGCATTGCCCTCGGCGGCGGTGGCATTGGAGTTTTGATCCTGGCGGCGATCGTTTGCCTGCTCGGCGGCGATCCGCGGCAATTTCTTGAGAGCCAGCCGCAGGTTCAGCAGCAGCCGCCTGCGGCGAGCAACTCAGCCGCACCGCCGGACCAAAACCGGCAGTTTGTCGGCGCAATTATGGGAAGCCTCGAAGACGCGTGGCGGCAGATACTTCCACAGCAAACCCGTGTTCGTTACGAAGATCCGAAGCTTGTTCTGTATTCCGGCCAAACACCGTCGGCCTGCGGCTATGGCGACGCCGCAATGGGCCCGTTCTATTGTCCCGGCGACCATAACCTTTATCTTGATTTTGCGTTCTTCGACGAGCTAAGACGCGAGTTCAAGGCACCGGGCGATTTTGCTCAAGCCTATGTCATAGCGCATGAATTCGGCCACCACATTCAAAATCTGACGGGAACGATGGACCGCGTGCAGCGGCAGGGGCAGAACAATCAGCTTTCCGTTGGCCTCGAACTGCAGGCGGATTGTTATGCCGGTATCTGGGCAAACTATGCCCAAAAGCAAGGCCGCCTTGAAACGGGCGATATTGAAGAAGCATTGCGTGCCGCGCAGGCCGTCGGCGACGACATGATACAGCGGCGAACACAGGGCTTTGTTGTTCCCGATTCATTTACCCACGGCTCAGCTGCCCAGCGGCAAAAAGCATTTACCATAGGTATGCAATCCGGCCAAATGCGCCAATGCGAGCCCTTCAAGTAGAACGCGCTGTCCGAAATGCAGAAGCCCCGCGCGTTAGCAAGGGCTTGATCTGAGCGTTGGATGTTAAGCCCTTGCTAACGCGCGGGCCTCCGCAAATCGTATTCCGACCAAGGCATTGATTCGACTATTTTGGCGCAAACGCCTTGCCGTATAATTCCTGATATATCCACCCGAGAACACGTGCCTCGGCCGTGCACAACGTCTCGATCCAGCAGCTTGAAAGATAAAGACGCTTTTCCAGATTTGTGGTTAGCTTTTCCGCTTTCGTAAGCGCAGAATCCAACGTCGTTTCATCGAGCCTGTTCGATTCAGCTACCTCGCCCTTTGCGGTTCGGGCAGCGTGCAGGGCGGCGCTCACATCATTTAACCAAAGGTCGAGCAGCGGCTCAGTATTATTTTCCTTCACCGCCTGAAATGTCCCGACGGCAAATCGTGCCTCGGCATTTTCGAACGGATATGTTCCCACAGCGTTGGCTTCGTCATCCGCTTGCTTCCAAATAAATAATTCGTTCGTATGCGGATGCCGCATCCGCGCGGTCCGCTCGTCGTAGTTGAGAAACCATTCGATCATATCGGCGATCGATGACGGCTCGATCTGCCCATCGGCGCTTCGCCGCAATTTCGGTGGTTGATTTTCCTGTGTTGCTGCTTCTGTCATTTATATGAAAGATTGTACACCAGCGGTGAACGCCGGTGCCTACCCGCATTCCGGCCTTTAGCAAACGCCGCGTTTGAAAAACGGCCGTGCCCTGAATTCTTTGACAATAAATGCAGTTCTGCCCGATACTTGATTTGGGGACATCTTCAACCCGACACCAGGCAGAATCCTATGGCAACTCAATACAAACCATGCCCCGCTTGCGGAACGCAGAACCCGGGCATCAACGTACGCTGCACGAACTGCGGCACGGTCATGCCCGTCAGCCCAATGCCGATGCAGCATGTGCCTCGTCCCGCGGGGGCCGCTCCGGCCGGTGCGGACAAAAAGATCGCCGCCGGAATATGCGGCATTGTCCTCGGCGGCCTTGGGATCCACAAATTTATCCTCGGCTATACACAGGAAGGAGTTATACTTTTGTCGGTATATTTGGTCTCGATCATTCTCGCCATCGTCACCTGCGGCATCGCAACACCGCTTGTCCTCGTCCCGTCTGTGCTCGGCATAATCGAAGGCATCATCTACCTTACTAAGTCTGACGAAGAATTTGTTCAGACCTATATTTTGAACAAAAAACCCTGGTTCTAGATCAAAAGTGTTCACTGGAATTATCGAAGAACTTGGCACTATCCGCTCGAGAACCGAGTTTGGCGGAGGTGCGAGGATCGAAGTATCGGCTTCGGTCGTGCCCGGCGGAACTGTCGATGGCGATTCGATCGCGGTGAACGGCGTTTGCCTGACGGCGCTCGATATTCGGCCGGATGGATTTTCGGCGGATCTGTCGCAGGAAACACTCGATCGTTCGACGCTCTCGCGGTTGGCGACTGGATCAAAAGTCAATCTGGAGCGCGCCGTCACGCCTTCAACTCGGCTGGGCGGCCATATCGTTCAAGGCCATGTCGATGGCCGCGGGAAATTCATTTCATCCGTTGAAAGCGGCGGTTTCTGGATTATAACGATCGGCTTTCCGCCCGAGATAGCGCGATATTTCGTTTACAAAGGCTCGGTCGCGGTCGAAGGCATTAGCCTGACCATCGCAAAACTCGATGAAGCTGGTTTTGCGATAGCGGTGATCCCAAAAACGTGGGAGGTGACAAACCTTTCAACCCTGCGGCCCGGCGACGAGGTCAACCTGGAAGCAGACATCATCGCCAAATACGTGGAACGAATGATGCTTTTTGGGCAAGAGGAAACGGGCGGGATCACGATGGAAAAATTAAAAGGTGCGGGTTTCGCGTAATTAGTTCCTGGGACCGATACCGGCGTATTCGGCTCATCCTTCGTGAATTTTCGTGTTTCTGTTTCGTGTGTTTAGTGGTCCCGGTTTCCCGGCTTGAACAAACTTACGCTTCACGGGCCTCACGAATTATTTCAGTAAATTGTCTCGCCCGTTCGGTCACGACGCGGGCATCTCCCGCACGTATCGCCTTTACATCCACAAGATCAGTTCCAACCCCGAGAGCGCTTGAACCGGCTTTGATAAAATC
>CAUJFK010000172.1 GCA_963169175.1 Acidobacteriota bacterium
TCCTTGTTCCCCGTCGGAATGTGTGTTGATTCTCGCCAATGGCGAAGATGTCCTATCAATGCTCTTTCACTAGAGCAAAGTCCGTGCCACAACATTTCAGGTCAAAAGAACGGAAAACTGGTCAAAATGTCCAATACAAATGTCCGAATTCTATACAGACATCGAAAGCTGCCATACACAGTGTCCGTTTTTCATTCAGTTACGATCCTGGTGCAAGACAGGTTATTATCAAGAATGAATGGGAACCTCGATATCGGAACAAGAGTTCGCCCGTATCTGCGGCGGAATTGCGGAGGATAGAAAGGCGATCGTAAAGCACAACCCTATCGGCACGGATGCGGAGGTCCTACTTTGGATGCTGCTGAACTGCCTTAACAGCTATTTGAGCCTTTCTGAGCAGGAGATGCCTTGCTTTACGGGGAGGCCGGATGAACGGACCTATCGTGAGGCGATCCTGTTCGTCCTTCGGGGCCGAACGACGGACAGCTTCGATCCCGAACCGTATATTAATTCGCTTTTAACAGAATGATAGTTCGCCAGTTTGTCCAGACAGCGTTTCAGCAGAACACCCGCATTGTCGCCTGCGAGCAGACTGGCCGTGCCGTTTGCATCGATCCCGGCGAACCATCGCAGGCGGTGGTGAAGTTTGTTGACGATACCGGCCTGCGGCTTGAAGGGATAGTATTGACACACGGCCATCTCGACCACGTAGGCGGGGCCGCATTTCTCCACGAAACCTATCCAGAAGCAGCGATAATCGCACACCGCGAAGAGGCCGATCTGTATTACGCCCTGCCCCAGCAACCGCTGCTGATGGGATTTCAGCCGCATCAATTGGCTGCTTTGGGGATGGACTATGATGATCCGCCAAAAATAACCCGCTTTGCTGAGCACATGGATGTACTTGAAGTTGGCGAGCTTAGATTTCAAATACGCCATTGCCCCGGCCACACGCTCGGCCATATTGTTCTGGTCGAGGAGAGCGAGCAGACCGTTTTTACTGGCGACTGCCTTTTTAACGGAACTATCGGCCGAACCGATCTGCCAGGCGGCGACCACAGCCGGCTCATCGAGTCGATCGAGCAAAATATCCTTTCTCTACCCGACGAATTTACGGTCCAGTGCGGCCACGGCCCCGACACCACGGTTGGCAGCGAGCGGATCAATAATCCGTTTTTAAATGGGCTTTATCGCCATTGAGGCGGTGAGCCAGTTTCAATTCCTTTGTGGACTTTGAGTCTTCATCTCAGCGCCCTTTGTGGTGAAGAACCCTTTAACGCAAAGGACGCAGAGGGAGGGCGCAAGGACCGCAAAAAAGAATGCACCTAAAATTCTAACGGTCTCGCTACGACCACCGACTGCCTGTCGCCGAGTAGATAAATTCTGCTATTATCTACTCTCCCGAATTCGATCTTTTTTGAAAGGAGCCAATATGCAACGATCACTTTGTCTTCTCATCGCTTTGTCCTTCTCGGTCACCACGCTCCGTGCACATGGGGACAACAGCCATTTCCCAAAAATGCAGGACGTTACGGTGAAGACATCAAAGGTTAGCGGCAATGTCTATATGCTGCAGGGCCGCGGCGGCAACGTCGGTGCTTTGGTCGGCATGGAGGGCATTTTGATCGTCGATGACGATTACCGGCAGGTCAGCCAAAAACTAAGCGATGCCCTGAAAGAGCTTGGGTCAGCAATGCCGAAATATGTGCTCAATACGCACTGGCACGGCGACCATACCGAAGGGAACGAGTTTTTCGGGAAAAATGCCACGATCGTCGCTCACACAAACGTTCGGAAGCGAATGTCGGCGGCGCATACGAGCACAGTTTTTAACTCGACGACACCAGCGTCGCCCGCCATTGCCTGGCCGGTGATCACATATACCGACAGCCTGTCTATCTTTTTTAATGGCGAAGAAGTTCGGGCGATCCACTTTCCGCACGGGCATACGGACGGCGATACCGTTGTCTTCTTTACCAAGGCGAACGTCGTCCATCTTGGCGATGATTTCTTTGTCGGACGTTTTCCGTTCGTCGATCTGGAAAGCGGCGGCAGCGTCCAGGGGTTGATCAATAATATCGGCTCGCTTATCGATCAAATACCGGCGGATGCAAAGCTCATTCCGGGCCACGGCGCGGTCTCAACACACGCGGACCTGAAGGCATATCACCAAATGCTCGTCGAAACGTCCAAGATCGTTCAGGACGAAATGAAGGCTGGCAAAACTCTGGATGCATTAAAAAAAGCCGGCCTTCCAGAAAAGTTCAAGGAAGCCGGCTCGGGTTTTATCAAGGCTGATCAGTGGATCGAAACGATCTACAATAGTTATTCAAAGAAATGAGGTCGGCGTCCCTACGGTCCCCGGCTAAAGCCGGGGCTCCGAACGAGTTATGCGACCGTCACTTCCTTTGTCAGATAGACGTCCTGAATGGCATTCAGCAACTCGACGCCTTCGGCCATTGGGCGTTGAAACGCCTTTCGCCCGGAAATCAAACCAGTACCGCCGCCGCGTTTGTTGATGACGGCGGTGCGGACGGCATCAGCCATGTCGCCTGAGCCTTTTGACTCGCCGCCGGAATTGATCAAACCGCATCGGCCCATATAGCAATTCGCCACCTGATAGCGAACAAGGTCGATCGGGTTGTCACTCGTCAGCTCGGTATAGATCTTCTTATTGGTCTTGCCATAGCTGCTTTCGATATTGAGCGCGTTATACCCGCCGTTCCGTTCCGGCAGCTTCTGCTTGATTATATCTGCCTGAATGGTAACGCCGAGATGATTTGCCTGCCCCGTAAGGTCGGCGCCCGTGTGCATATCGCCTTCGGACGTTTTGAACTTCGGATTTCGCAGGTAGCACCAAAGAATGGTCGCCAGCCCGAGTTCATGGGCATAGGCGAACGCCTCAGAAACCTCGGTTATCTGCCGCGTCGATTCATCCGATCCAAAATAGATAGTTGCCCCGACCGCAACCGCTCCCATATCGCGGGCCTGATCGACCGTGCCGAACATCACCTGGTCGAACTTGTTCGGGTAGGTAAGAAGTTCGTTGTGATTGATCTTTACGATGAAAGGTATCTTGTGGGCGTATTTTCTCGCCACTGAACCTAGCACGCCAAAAGTGGATGCAACGGCGTTGCAGCCGCCTTCGATAGCAAGTTTTACGATATTCGCAGGGTCAAAGTATTCCGGGTTCGGAGCAAAACTTGCCCCGGCCGAATGTTCAATGCCCTGATCTACGGGCAAGATCGATAAATAGCCCGTCCCGGCAAGCCTTCCGTTGTCAAAAAGTGTCTGCAAACTTCGCAGCGCCGGTGGTGTCCGGTCGGAACCAACCCAGACACGGTCCACAAAATCGGGACCCGGCAGGTGGAGGGTTTCCTTCGCAATGGTTTTCGTAACGTGCCCAAGCAAGGTCTCGGCCTCGCTTCCCAAAAGTTCTTGTACTGTACTGTATGTCGCTGCAGCCGGCATATTCGCCTCCCAAAGAATGAACCAGATAGGTTTAGGTGATTATTGAAAGAATTATACCACAATTGGTGGTTTCGGTTACCTGTAAGATTTCCCTTGCTTTCCCTATAGGGGTTGGCTATATTATCGCTCTTGACGGTTGATTTTGCTCCGCACCGGAGTTTTAGCTTCACCGCCGTCCACCCGCTCAACTTATTTAAGGAAAACGAAAGATCGTTATGAAGTTATCCCCACCTAGAAAGCCGTATTTCGCGCTTGCGGCGGCGTGCGCCCTTTTTTTATTGACGATGTCGGCGACGGCGCAGGAATGGCGTCCGCTAAGTCCGCAAGACCTTACCGCAAAGACACCTGTCGTCGAGCCTGATGCTGACGCAGAAGTTCTCTTCTGGGAGATCCGGGTTGATGACAGCAGCGAGAACCTTGCGATGAAGCACTACGTCCGCGTAAAGATCTTCAGCGAACGGGGCCGTGAAAAATACAGCAAGGTCGATATTCCTTTCCGAAAAGGCATCCGTATCAAGAATATCCAGGCACGTGTGACGAAACCGGACGGCACAAGCACGGAGCTGACGAAATCTGACGTTTTTGACCGGGAGATAGCAAAGACCGATAAGATCAAGGTCAGAGCGAAATCATTCGCCGTCCCGAATATCGAACCCGGCGCCATCGTGGAATATCGATACGATGAGGTACAGGATTCCGGCTGGGCTGAGGATATGCGAATGATCTTTCAGGATGATGTTCCTATCCGCAGCAAGACCTATTACTTCAAGCCGGCTGCGGGTGGGCGCTACCTGACGTTCAATATGGAGGAAACGAAGTTCGTAAAGGACAAGAACGGTTTCTTCAAGGCCTCGATGGAGAATGTGCCCGCGTTGAAGAAAGAACCGCAAATGCCGCCTGAGGATGAGGTGCGTTCGTGGCTGATCTTTTACTATTCGTCGGACGACCCTAAAAGATCGACCGCATCGGATTTCTGGGCGCGATTCGGCGGGGGTATTGTTAAACGCTGGGGCGTTAAGGACACGCTAAAGCCGGATAAGGAAATGAAGGCCGCCGCCGCCTCGATAGCCGCTGGTGCAACAGCACCGGACGATCAGATCGCGAAGATCTTCGACTTCTGCAAGAACAAGATCAAGAACATCGATTTTGATCCGCAGATGACCGACGACCAGCGTGATGAGATAAAACCTAACAAATCTACGTCCGACACCTATGAGCGGCTTCAGGGCACCTCGGGCGATGTCAATGAGCTGTTTGCCTCGCTGGCGACCGCTCTTGGCTACGAGGCCCGTTTGGCCTTTGGCGGCGACCGCAGCGAGAAATTCTTTAAGGTTTCGCAGGCCCACGAATCGTTCATTCATTTTTCGTCGGTAGCAGTTAAGATCAACGGCCGGTGGAAATACTATTCGCCGGGCGACAAATTTGTCCCGTACGGAATGCTCGCATGGAATGAAGAGGCGACGGCTGTTCTGTTGCTCGGTTATAAGGATTACATAACGACCGAGATACCGCCTTCCACGCCTGAAGAGACGGTCGCGAAGCGTACCGGCCGTTTCACGCTGTCAGAAGATGGAACATTGACCGGTACGGTCAAGATCGAGTATCACGGACACCTCTCTAACGAGTATAAGCTGGACAACTACAAAGAGTCCGCCAATAGGCAGGAAGAGAACCTGAAAGATCATGTCAAGGCGAACGTAAGCACGGCAACGGTTTCGGACATCTCGATCCAGAACGTTTCGGATCCTGAGAAGCCTTTTACATACATCTACAAGGTCACGGTCCCGAACTACGCTCAAAAGACCGGTAAGCGTTTGTTTCTAAAGCCCGGATACTTCGAGTCAGGATCGCAGCCGCTGTTCTCATCGGCCACGCGCAAGTACAGCATCTTCTTCCACCATCCGTGGTCCGAGGAAGATGACATTGAGATCACGCTTCCCAAGGATTTCGCGCTCGACAATGCCGATACTCCAGCCCGCGTTGCTGATGCAGGAAAGATCAGCGACCTGCAAATCGAGATAGGTATTGATCAAGCCAAAAATATTCTCGTTTACAAGCGAAAATTCTTGTTCGGCGGAAACGGCTTTACCCTTTTTGGTGCATCGAGCTATCAGCCGGTCAAGTCGCTATTTGATGCGTTTCAAACTGCAAATACGCATGTTATAACGCTCAAACAGCGTTAGCTCTCGGAGTAGTAAAACCATGAGAACTGTATTGCGTTCTTTGACTTCACTCGTTTTCGCCGCAATTGTCTTGCTTGCCGGAAGCGTGGCCGCATTTGCCGGCGACGATACGGCACCTTCGTGGATGAAGCAGGCGGCTTCCCAGACACCGCCGGTTTATGAAAAAGATGTCCCGGCCGTTGTCCTGCACGACGAACAGCAGGTTACGCTCGGTTCCGATGGAAAGCTTGTCACGGTTGAGAACTATGCCATAAAGATGATCAACCGCGAAGGGCGAAATTTTGCCATCGCCCGCGCGTTCTATCTTGTCAGTGCGGGAAAGGTCCGCTCGATCGAGGCATGGTTGATCCGGCCGGACGGTTCGGTCAAAGAATACGGCAAGGAATCGATCCTAGACCTTATTGATGATCCCGATGATGTGTATAACGAAGGGCGGATCAAAGTGATCGACGCATCCGGGGACGTAGATACGGGCCATGTCTTCGGCTATACCGTCATCAGCGAAGATACACCGTTGTTCTACCAGGACCGGTGGCAGTTTCAGGGAAGGCTGCCGACGCTTGTCTCACGTTACTCACTCAATCTTCCGCAGGGCTGGAAGGCATCGAGCATTACATTCAATGCCGCCGATGTAAAACCCGTCGTCTCCGGTTCACGCTACACGTGGGAACTGCGCAATTTGCCAAATATTCCGCCGGAGCCAATGAGCCCGTCGGTCGATAATCTAGCTCCGCAGATAGCCGTGAATTACGGCCCCGATGATCGAACTCAAGCCGTAAATCGAGCATTCGCCGACTGGCTGGATGTTTCCAGGTGGGCTGCGTCAATGTATGACACTCAGGTCGTGATCGACGACAACATTGCCGCAAAGGCCCGCGATCTTACTGCCAATGCCAAAACGGAGTTGGAAAAGATCCGGGCTATCGGCACTTATGTTCAGAACCTGCAGTACATTTCGATAGACATTGGCGTCGGCCACGGTAACGGGTATAAACCGCGGCCGTCCGACCTTGTCCTCAGCCGCGGCTACGGCGACTGTAAAGACAAGGCTAATCTGATGCGGGCACTTCTGAAAAGCCTGAAGATTGATGCTTATCCGATCGCGATCTATTCGGGCGACCCGAACTTTGTGCGAAAAGAGTGGGCTTCGCCGCGGCAGTTCAATCACTGCATAATCGCGGTCAAGGTATCGGATGCGACCGCCGGGCCGACCGTGATGACACATGCGAAACTCGGCCGCCTGCTCATCTTTGACGCGACCGATCCTTACACTCCGGTCGGCGACCTGCCCGATTACCTGCAGGGCAGCTACGGTTTGGTGATAGCCGGTGATAACGGCGGCCTGGCGTTGATGCCTATAACGCCGCCTGAGTCAGACTTGCTTGAGCGAAATATTTCCGTCACTCTCACGGATTCCGGTGCCGTTACGGGCAAGATCAGCGAAAAGGCCAGCGGGCAAACCTCCGCGTATTTTCGCCGGGAACACCGATCGCTTTCATCAAGTGATTTTCGCAAAGTGATCGAAGGCTGGCTGACAAACGGGTCGGCCGGAGCACAGCTTGTTGGCCTTTCAGCCAATGATAAGCAGGCCCAATCGGGTTTTGATCTCGATGTAGAGTTTGCAGCCCCGAAATACGGCCAGGTGATGCAGAATCGCCTCCTGGTATTCAAACCAGTTATTGTCGGCCGCCGCAACGCCATTTTTCTTACGGAACCGAAACGCACAAATCCGATCGAAATGGATTCACACGCGATGCGTGAAACCGTCACGTTTCAGCTGCCTGTTGGATTCGTGGTCGATGAGGTTCCCGACCCTGTGAACCTCGAAACTCCGTTTGGAAAATACACGACCAAATATGACACAAAGGACGGCAAGCTCGTATTTACCCGCTCTGTAACAATGAACCGTGGCACAGTCGGCGCGGACAAATATGCTGGCGTTAAGGACTTTTTTGCAAAGATGCTCGATGCAGAGCAGTCGCCGGTGGTGCTTGTTCGCAAGTAAACCTGCCCTGGCGGAGGCGGCCCTTTCCAAGGGCCAAAGTCGCCGGCCTATTAATTCCAACACAAAATGCAAAAGAGGCCGTCGTTTCGCGACGGCCTCTTTTGGTTTATGCATCTAGCGATCCAGCCATTATGGATGCACCTTATCGTGGATGTGCATGAAGTACCAGTAGGTAACTCCACTCCATAAAATTATGTTCAGCAGTGAAAGTATCAGGCCGATGGACTTGGTTGAAGCACTTCGTGCGGTTGAACCGGACTTCCGGCCGTACATGATCATATAGACAAGAGCACCGGTGAGCAGCCAGGCGAACAGTCGGATCGCCAAATTCAACCCAATGTTATCCGCCACTTTTTCATTCGGTTCCAGCCCCAGGCCCAACCCGCTGGAAGGCGCCATTACCTGATAAACGGTCAGAATTATCACCAGCACAATGCCAAGCATGGCCGCAAACGGCGGCTTATAGTTGGCTGGCAGTTCATCCGCCTCAATATTTTCGTTGGCGAGTTTGCTGTTCGAGTAACTATAGCCGAAATAGACAAGCAGGCCGATGGCCATCCAGTCGATCAGGCGGATCCAGGTGTCGAGCGGAAGGCTGTTCATCAAAAACGCCGCCGAGACCACCGCAGCGAGCGGGATAAGAGGCACGAAAGGCACCTTGAACGGGCGGTTCAGGGTCGGATTGGATGAACGCAGAATGATGATCCCGGTTCCGACGATGACGAACGCGAAGAGAGTACCGATCGAGACGAGTTCGCCAAGAAGGCTGATCGGCACAAAACCAGCAAGGATAGCAACAACGGTTCCCGTTATCGCCGTAGTGATATGCGGTGTCTGATACTTCGGATGGATCTTTGCGGCCCAACTCGGAAGCAAGCCATCCTTTGACATCGAATAGAACACACGCGGCTGGCCCATCGTCATAACGACCATCGTTGAGCTAAGGCCGAGCACGGCACCGATCTTGATGATCCAGGATGAGAAGACGCCAAGGATCTTACCCATAAAGGTTTGGGTTGCTCCCGGATCAGCCTTTAATGCACCATCGATTGCCGTGGCGAGCGGCGCGGCAGCTTCTTTAAGGGCAGAGTAATCGACCAGGCCGACCATTACGCCTGAAACAAGGATGTATAGCACAGTACAGATAGCAAGCGAACCGAGTATGCCGCGAGGCATATCACGCTGTGGATTCTTTGCTTCCTGGGCAGCGGTCGAGACCGCATCAAAGCCGATATAGGCAAAAAAGATAACGGCAGCACCGGTGATGATCCCGCTAAATCCGAACGGCATAAACGGCGAACATCCCGGATTATCGGCAGGACACGGTGGGCTAAGAATGTTGTCGGGAGACACATATCCGATACCGGCGACGATAAATAACACGACGACGATAACTTTAATGATGACGATGATCGAGTTAAAGCTCGCCGATTCCTTGATCCCTCGAATTAGCAGCAGCGTGACAGCGACAGCAATTAAAGCGGCGGGAAGATTGAAAACGCCGTGAGCGATGATATTCCCTGCCGTGTCCTTTATCGGTCCGGGCGGAGCGCTTAGAGCGAGCGGGAAATTTATGCCTAAATTCTCCCTCAAGAAGCTTACGGTATATCCTGACCAGCCGACGGCCACAGTTGCAGCGCCAAAAGCGTATTCGAGAATGAGGTCCCACCCGATGATCCAGGCGACGAATTCGCCCAACGTTCCGTAGCCGTACGCATATGCCGAGCCCGAGATCGGAACGCTCGCTGCAAATTCCGAGTAACAGAGTGCCGCAAAAGCGCTGACGATACCCGCGAATACCATTGAAATAACAACGGCCGGGCCAGCGTGTTTTCCTGCTGCCTGGCCCGTCAGAACGAAAATTCCCGTTCCGATAATGGCACCGACACCGAGCATTGTGAGATCAAGCGCGCTCAGCGCTTTTTTAAGCGCGTGCTCGCCGGTCTCTTCTGACTCGGCAATGATCCTCGAAATGGGTTTGGTCGCAAAAAGTGACATGAAAACCTCCAAAAGTCCAACAAACTTCAGTTTGTTGCTTGTTTTAAGAAAAATAACCTGATCGGCAAACTGAAGTTTGCCGGACGGCGGAGCGACAAACTAAAGTTTGTCGGACACGGGTTTGCCGGACATGTTTCGCCAGATAAAATAAACTGGAACGCCCGTCAGAACAATGACCAGGCCGGGCCAGGTTGCCGTTGTTTGATAAATGAACAGCACCGCAAGGATGACTGCCGCACCGACACAATATAAAGCCGGAACTATCGGATATCCAAACGCTTTATACGGACGCTCGGCATCCGGCCGTTTCACGCGAAGGACAAAAACCGCCGCGATGGCCAGAATGTAAAAGATCAGTGCCGATGAAATAACGTAAGTCAGCAGGTCGCCATAGAGATTTCCGTATGCGACGGTTCCATCGGCCTTCGTGCTGACCGTTCGCGGCAGCACATAGAACGCCGACCAAATGCCCTGGACAACAATTCCCCATGCCGGCACATGAAACTTGTTCAGCCGCCCGACAGCCTGAAAGAAAAGGCCGTCCTTTGCCATAGCGTAATAAGCACGCGGACCGGCGAGAATGAGTCCGTTGTTGCAGCCAAAGGTTGAGATCATGATCGCCACGGCCATCAACGCCGCCCCAAAACCGGGAAAGATCACATCCGCCGTAGCCGAACCAACCCGGTCGCTCGCCACCTTTTGGATATCTTCAAACCGAAGCGTGACCAGATAGGCGATGTTGGCGAGCAAATATAATGCAATAACGCCGCCAGTTCCAAGCAGAAGTGACAACGGGAGGTTGCGTTTCGGATTCTTGACCTCACCGGCCGTAAACGTCACGTTGTGCCAAGCATCGGCCGAAAACAATGAGTTGGTCTGAGCAACACACAGCGCGACAAAAAGGCCAAAGGTTGTCGCCGCCGTGAGTCCGTCGCCAACATTCTGAATGCTGCCCCGAATTGTCCAAAGGTCACTAAAATTTGCAGCGGCAATTTCCGGATATGAGATCAGGCCAACAATAATGCCGAGTACGATCAATGCGATCAACGAACCGGTCTTGGCGAACGTAAACGTATTCTGGACAAGCTTTCCAAGCTTTAATCCGCGTGTGTTAAGCCAGGTCAGGAATACGATCATCACGATCCCAACAAGCTGGGCCGTCGAGAGCGACAATGCATAATTTGACGATCCGATCCGAACTGGTTCGATAAGATAGTTGGTTTCAGAGATCGAAGGAAAGAGAATGCCCGAAAAGCGTGCGAAGGCGACCGCAACCGCCGCGATCGTCGCGGTGCCGATGACCAAAAAATGCGTCCACCCATAAAGAAAGCCCCAGAACGGAGCATAAGCTTCTTTGAGATAAACATACATTCCGCCGGCCTTTGGCATCATCGCGGCGAGTTCGCCGTATGACAGCGCCGCCCCAATGGTGAGAAAACCGGTGATCAGCCACACGACCATCAGCCAACCTGGTGAACCGACCTGCCGCGCAATATCCGCCGATACGATAAAGATGCCCGAACCGATCATCGACCCGGCGACGATCATCGTCGAATCGAGCAATCCGAGGCCCCGAATAAAGCCTTCTTTTGTTTCTTGTTCCAATTCAGCAACGTCAGTTGCCATACTTTTCACGTTAGCAAAGAATGAAATTTGACTATTCTTGAATTACCAACGCCAATCAGGAGGAGCGCAAGAACTATGACTTTGAAGCGTTGGTGAGAAATTTGTAGTTGCTATTATACTTAGATTCAACCAACTGTCGAGTTTTTATTTAACATTTATCCGATTCCCAAAAATTTACGTGATCTATGACCGAACAAACCTTAGGCGACATGCCGACTGAAGATTTCCGCCGATACGGTTACGCCGTTGTCGATCAGCTAGCGGAATACTTCGAGGATATAGAGCAATTACCGGTGCTTTCGCAGATCGAGCCTGGCTCGTTGGCCGCAAGCCTGCCCGCTTCTGCACCGGAACAAGGCGAAGATTTTGCTGATGTTTTGAATGATGTTGACCGCCTCATCCTGCCGGCGGTAACAAACTGGAATCATCCGAATTTTCACGGCCTGTTCTCGACATCGACCTCATCGGTCGGCGTTTTTGGCGAAATGTTTGCGGCGGCCTTTGATATGAAGGCGATGCTTTGGCGGACATCGCCGGCATCGACGGAGCTCGAGGACGTGACGCTCGACTGGCTTCGGCAGATGATGGGCTTGCCCGATTTTTTCGAAGGCATCATCTATGACACAGCCTCCGTCTCGACAATGCACGCCATCGCCGCCGCTCGTGAACGCGCCAACCTCGGCATCCGCGAAAAAGGAATGAGCGGCCGCGACGACCTGCCGCTGTTGCGGGTTTATTGCTCCGAGCACGTCCATTCGTCGATCGACAAGGCGGTTATCACGTTGGGAATGGGAACGCGTTCGCTGCGCAAGATCGAGTGCAATGAGCGGTTCGAGATGATCCCTGAACGCCTTGCAGAAGCGATCGAGGAAGACATCGAAGCCGGATATCAGCCGATCTGCGTTATTCCGACCATCGGTACGACATCGACAACGAGCGTCGATCCGGTCGATTTGGTCGCCGATATTTGCGAAAAATACGGCCTTTGGCTGCATGTCGATGCTGCCTATGCCGGTTCCGCCGCTATCGTTCCCGAATTGCAGCACCTGTTCAAAGGTTGGGAACGGGCCGATTCTATCGTTACCAATCCGCATAAATGGCTCTTTACACCGTTCGACCTTTCGGTACTTTACTGCCGCGATTTGAACGAACTAAAGGCTGCTTTCTCGCTTGTTCCCGAATACTTAAAAACAAGCGATGCCGCGGCGGTAAAGAATGGAATGGACTACGGCATCCAACTCGGCCGCCGCTTTCGTGCCCTTAAACTCTGGTTCGTCATCCGCTATTTCGGCCGCAAAGGCATGATCGCAAGAATTCGCGAACATTGCCGTCTCGCTCAATTGTTCGCATCATGGGTCAAAAGTTCCGACAATTTTGAACTCATGGCTCCCGTTCCCTTTGCCCTCGTCTGCTTCCGCGCAAATCCGCCCGGCGTTTCGGACCTCGATGCACTGAACGAAAGAATACTGAACGCAATTAACGCCTCGGGCAAAGCCTACCTATCACATACAAAGCTGAATGGTGCCTTCACCCTGCGGCTATCCGTGGGCAGCATCCGCGTTGAAGAACGGCATATCGAAAAGGTGTGGAAGCTTTTGAATGATCGACTAGTAGAAGCGACAGATTCAGAGATAAAGTAATAAAACGACCTCTAACCAAACTGCCAGTTCCGACGACTGCGGCCGATCAGGCTGCAGACGCTTTGTCGCCAACGGCGACCGACATATAAAGCCTGGGGTTAAGTGAAGCTTTGTGAACGCAACCCCAGGTTATGTTACAAATACATGACGCGTCGCTGAAGGCGACGAAGAATGGCTTAAGACAGTTGCTCGCCTACAGCGAGCGTGCATTCTTGGATCTGATGACCTGGGGTTTCGCCGAACGACGGCTCTACCCCAGGCTTTATGGGTCGGTCGCCGTTGGCGACAAGAAAGAACACGGAATTGCGACATGGAATTTTATGTTGCCAGGTACTGCCCTCTCGAGTTTTAATGCCGACCCGAACGGGCCTTATTCTCTTTTCTTCACTTACCTGGGATCCGACTGAGTCGGGGAATTATCCTATTCTGACTTACCAGGCTTGCTCAAAATACTTCCAATTCACTCCAACTTGATCTAGTCTATTACTGATGGCAGCTGCTGCTTCCATGGTCATTACTTGCCCGAATTGCGGGGCGAAGAATCGGGTGGATGCAAATTCGGCCCGCGAGCGTCGGCCTGTTTGCGGGCGATGCGGCGAGGCATTGCCTTCCGCGTCTGCTGGGCCTGTTACGGTCACGGACGCTAATTTTACTCAGACGGTCGGATCGTCGCCGCTTCCTGTCCTGCTCGATCTATGGGCCGCGTGGTGCGGGCCGTGCCGGATGATCGCACCGGTCATTGAAACTTTGGCTGCGGAGTTAAGCGGCAAAGTACTTGTCGGCAAGCTCGATGTTGATGCCAATCAGCAAACGGCCGCCAGATTCGGCGTTCAAAGCATTCCCACGCTTTTGATCCTAAAGGACGGCCGCGAGGTTGACCGGATCGTCGGGCTTCAGTCCCGCGAAGCTATTCTTCAGCGCCTTCAGCCCTTTATGGAAATTCAGACGTAGCAACACTTAGCTAATTTCGGAACAGTTTCGAACGATAAAACTGTGTCGAAAAATCCAAAAAAAACCATGAAAAATATCCTCAACACTTTTGTCCTGATCTCGGCCCTTGCTGTCGCGGCATTGGCCCAAACCGCGCGGGAACACCTCGCACGCGGCAATCAACTTTACTCGAACAAGCAATATTCGAGCGCTATCGCGAGTTTCAACGAAGCGATCCGTCTTGCCCCGGCGGCCCAGGCCGGTTGGTTCAACCGCGGCCAGGCATATTATTATTCCGGCAATATCGACGCGGCGATAAACGATTATTCGCAGGTCATTCGGCTGAACCCGAGCCATCTTGACGCCTTGTTTCAGCGCGGCCTGGCGCAGAACATGAAACGGAACCACGACCTTGCGATCGCGGATTATTCAAAAGGCATCGAACTGGCTCCAGCGGACGCACAGTTTCGGTACAACCGCGGAATAGCATTTGCCGACAAAGGCGCGCTCGACGCGGCAATGGCGGATTATAACGAAGCGATACGCCTCAATCCGAGCTATATGAAGGCCTTTGTCAACCGAGGTGCCGTTTATTACAAGCAGAAGAAGCACGACTTAGCGCTGGCGGACATAAACACCGCTCTTAAGCTTGATCAAAACTATGTCGATGCCTGGGGAAACCGCGGCGTGATCTATAACGGGATGAACCAGCCCGACCTCGCCATCGCCGATCTGACCCAGGCCCTGAAAGTGGACCCAAATTATGCAAAGGCATACCTCGACCGCGGCATTGCTTATAACAAGAAAAAGCAGAACGACCTGGCGATCGCCGACCTAACACGGGCGATAAAGATGAACCCGAAATATATGGGAGCCTACCTGATGCGCGGCGCCATTTATTTCGACACAAAGCGCTACGATCTTGCAAAGGCCGATCTGACAAAGGTCATCGAGCTTTCGCCCGGAAACAAGCTTGCAACCGACACGCTCGCCCGAATTGCGGTGCTTGCGGCACCTTAGCTCAAAATCGGGTAGGAGGCGGAGTTGCCTCCGCGGTCCTCCCACACCAGCGTACGTGCCGTTCGGCATACGGCGGTTCATGATGACAGTTGAAATCGCCTCAGTTCGTCTAATAGTGAGACGAGACCCATTGAATCAAACAGTCGCTTGGGCATCGCTTCGTTCATGTGCGATGCTCCGGCGTTGTACCATGCTCCGTGGCCGTTGTTTGCACTCTTCCAGGCACGGTGCCTGGCAATGCCGGGTTTCATTAGTTCCTTCATTCGTTTTGGAGGCCGTTTCCACTGCTGCCATTTTATACAGCGCAGACTCTTGGCCAGGAACTTTGTGATCGATTTGAGCACACGCTCGCCGGCACGAGGCGACCGAACATAGATGTTGCAGTCGTCGGCGTAGCGGCAGAACTTGTGCCCTCGTCTTTCCAGTTCCTTGTCCAGATCGTCCAGCAGAATGTTTGACAGCAGCGGTGACAAGGGTGAGCCTTGCGGCGTCCCTTGCGTCCTTTGACTCGTCACCCCACCCATCATCATTCCTGCCTGAAGGTATCGCCGGATCAAGAGCAGTGCCAGTTTATCCGAGACTCGCCGTGCAACCCTCGACATCAGCACGTCGTGGTTTACCCGGTCGAAGAATTTCTCCAGATCCATGTCAACTACGTACCTTCGCTCGTTTGACGCGTGTTCTCTCGCTTTTATTACAGCTTGATGAGCACTTCGTCTTATACGAAAGCCGTAGCTCGATTCGGAAAAGTTCTCCTCAAAGTACGGGCTTAGAACCTGATGCACGGCTTGTTGTATCAGCCGATCCACAACTGTCGGGATGCCCAATTGCCGCATCCCGCCCGTCGGTTTCGGTATCTCAACCACTCTTATAGCTTGTGGCCGATATTGCCCTGATAACAACTCCTCTTTGATTCCCGCCCAGTGCTTTCGCAGGTATGGCATCAATTCTTCGACCCTCATGTTGTCCACGCCGGCCGCTCCTTTGTTTGCCTTTACCTGCTTGTATGCACGGAGCATGTTCTCGCGTGCGACCACTATTTCCATTAACCGCGACGTTCCCGTCTCGCCTTTTCCTTTCCTTGCCGTGACGTTTGACGCAACTCCTCTCTATCCATCGCGGATTCCGTCCGCTGCTCGTCGAGCGAGTATCGGGCATCTCAGCCATACTATCCTGCGTCTCCTTCGTCATCGAAATTCAAGTGCGATACTTATCGCCATGTTCGAGCCTTCGCACCGGTCGCACTGGTGCTGCTATGCTCTCTGCTGACTTCTGCCATCCCGTCGAATCGCCTCTTGACGACCCTAGCCCCCAATACAAGGGGCAGAATGACAGACCTCCCCGAATAAGATGTGTTCACTTTCCGGCTTATGCCCGTCGTATCTACGCCAGTGCCTTCCGTACAGGTATCGGACTTTGAGTCTTTGTGCCCTCTCATCCAGGCCTTGACGCCTCTCATACGCTTCCTGTTCGTCGAGCCAGCCTTTTGCTTACAGCTTCCTTCAGATCCCACCTCGCGGCGGACACCCTT
>CAUJFK010000173.1 GCA_963169175.1 Acidobacteriota bacterium
GTAAGCGCCTGCGTTCAGAGTTCCCGCCAACAAAGCGGTTCGTGATAACCGCCTGCATAATCAATTTTGCAAGTTTCTGCACGGGCGGAATCTTCGCCGCCGCGCTCGGCGGCTACGGATTGTGGTTCGCAACCTCGGACATCGGCAAGGCATTCTTTTCGGGATACGGAGATGCTGAGGTTCCCAGGGGGCTGCCGGATGAGGCCTATTCAACATACGACCCAAGTTATGCCCGTGACCCCAATCGCGTCGATTGGCGATAACTTCTTGCAACATGGGCCGCCGGAAAAAGGGCGGCCCTTTCCCGTCCCGGCCCCACAAGCCAAACTGCCTGACGCGAACCAATTCGACAATTAAGTCCGAATGATCCTGCCCCTGGGCCGGCTTCGCCTCCACGAAAAACCACGAAAGCAGACCGAAACCTGCGAATCAAATATCTCGGACTGGCACGGAATGTACTTAGCCTAAGCCCCGGAGATTCGGCGGCTTGAGTCACGGGCCTTTTTCTTTTTCCTTGAGTTTCGCTATTCTTTTATTTTCATAACTTCACCGAATATTAAGGGAACTACAGAATACAATATGGCTGAGATCATTGGCGTTATAGGTGCGGGCACGATGGGGAACGGTATCGCACAAACGGCGGCGAATGCGGGCTTTGATGTCGTGATGAGCGATGTGAGTTCGGAATATCTTGAGCGGGGTTTGTCCAACATTTCTAAAAGCCTCGACCGTTTCGTAAAGAAAGAAACTATAACCGAAGCGCAAAAGGCCGAGATACTTGGCCGCATCACGACAACTGCAGAGCTTGAGGGATTGAAAGATTGTACCCTGATCGTCGAGGCCGCGACCGAGAATTTTGATATCAAAAAGCAGATATTCGAAAAGCTGGATGCGATCGCCCCGGCCGAGACGATCCTTTCTTCAAACACATCATCCATTTCAATAACAAAGATCGCCGCCGTGACAAAGCGGCCGGACAAGGTCGTCGGGATGCATTTCTTTAACCCGGTCCCGCTGATGAAACTGGTCGAGGTAATCCGCGGCATCGCCACCTCGGATGAAACCTACGAAAAAGTCAGGTCGCTTTCAGAACGGCTTGGAAAAGTGCCGGTCGAATGCAACGATTATCCAGGCTTTGTCTCGAACCGGGTTTTGATGCCGATGATCAATGAAGCGATCTTTGTCCTGCACGAAGGCGTGGCAACCCGCGAAGCGATCGATGAGATAATGAAGCTCGGCATGAATCATCCGATGGGGCCGCTGACGCTGGCCGACTTTATCGGGCTCGATGTTTGCCTGGCTATCCTGAACGTATTGCACGAAGGCCTCGGCGATCCGAAATATCGGCCGTGCCCGCTGCTTAAGAAATACGTCGATGCCGGCTGGCTTGGCAGAAAGAGCGGACGAGGTTTCTACGAATACTCGTAATAAGAGATCTCATTGCGGATGATGCCGTTTGTCGAAATTCGGGCTTCGTTGTAACCTTTTTCAATCCAAAGTTTTCGCGCCGGGACCGATCTGCGAATGAATCCGATCACAAAGTTTCTTTTCGAATTACAAGAGGTCAGCCTGCTTTTGTGGCGTGTCTTCATTGGCTTGTTCCGAGGGCCCCGCTATCTCGACGAGTTTGTAAAACAGATGGACATCATCGGCGTGGGGTCGCTGCCGATAGTGCTTCTGACCGGATTCTTTACCGGCGGCGTCCTTGTGCTGCAAACGTTCCCGACGCTGCAATATTACGGGGTCCACAGCGAGACCGGCCGGTCTGTCGCCGTGTCGCTCATCCGCGAACTTGGTCCGGTGCTTTCGGCCCTGATGGTCTCCGGCCGGATCGGCGCGGCAATATCGGCCGAACTTGGTTCAATGGTCGTTTCGCAGCAGATCGACGCGATGCGTGCACTTGGCACCGATCCGCTGAAAAAACTTGTCACACCGCGCGTTATCGCATTGATCGTGATGCTGCCGCTGCTCACAGTTGCAGCGGACATTTTCGGCATTATCGGCGGCGGATCGGTTGCATCGTATATCTACGGCCAGGACCATAACAGCTTTATCGCGTCGGTCCGCGATGGGATCGCGTCGCAAGATCTGATCGGCGGGACCATCAAACCATTCTTTTTTGGACTGATCATTGGCGGAATTTCATGCCATAAGGGGCTTTCAACCACTGGCGGGACCGTGGGCGTCGGCACCTCGACCATCAACGCCGTAGTGCTTTCTTCGATCTGGGTGATCGTCTTCGACTTCTTTTTATCAAAGGCTATCCAATCGATCCTTGGGCAAGGAACGCTCTAGCTTATTTTATGGCTTTGGTCCCGGAACAAGTGCGTGAACCCACTGCTGAGCCTTCGCTTGAGGAGTTCAACCTTGAGGCGGCGGTTGACGAGCCGGAGCGTGTCGTCCCCGCGATCGAGTTCCGCAACGTGCGGCTGGCGTTTGATGACAAGGTCGTGCTCGACGGTGTCAGTTTTACAGTACGCCGCGGCGAAACAAAGATCATTCTCGGACAAAGCGGCGGCGGCAAATCTACGATCATACGCCTGATCCTCGGGCTTCTTAAACCAGATTCTGGCGAGATACTGATCGACGGCGAGGAGATAACCCACCATTCCGAACTCGATATGATGCCTGTCCGCCAGAAGATCGGGATGGTCTTTCAGGAAGGTGCATTATTCGACTCGCTTTCGGTTTATGAGAACGTCGCCTATCGCCTGAGAGAACAAGGTGTGGATGAAGAGGAGATCGAACCAGAGGTTCGCCGCATGCTTCAGTTCGTCGCGCTTGAGTATGCGATCGAGAAGATGCCTAGTGAACTATCCGGCGGAATGCGGCGCCGTGTTGGCATTGCTCGGGCGTTGATCGGAGATCCGCAGATCGTACTGTTTGATGAACCGACAGCCGGGCTTGATCCGCCGACAGCTAGGACCATCTGCGAACTTGCCATCGAACTTCGCGATCTGCAGGACGTGTCATCTATCTTTGTTACGCATGACATGAACAACCTTCGCTACCTATCGTCAGAATATGCTGTGGTCGATGAAGAAGGCATCGTTTCATTCGAGAAGGAAGGTGAAAGACTTTGTCTGATCAACACCGAAGTGTTAATGTTGCGGGATGGAAAGATCAACTTTCAAGGTACGGATGAGAAACTGCGACAGTCGTCTGATGCGTATATAAAGACATTCATTCACGGAAAATAACACCACTGAATATGGTCGAAACGAGAAAAAAGCTAACCTTCAGCAAAGTACGAGTCGGGATATTTGTCCTCTTCGGCCTGGGAGTTCTCGCGTTTCTCGTGCTGAATTCAAGTGGTGATTTTAACCCGTTCGAAAAGAAACTCACCCTAAAGGCGCAATTTGCCGCGGCCGACGGGCTTCGTGAAGGATCGGACGTCCAGCTTGCCGGCGTCCGCATCGGCCAGGTGGAAAGCGTAAATTTCCTGCCGCCCGACAGCCCTGAAGAATCGAAAATAGAAGCAATATTGAAAGTTGACCGCGAATTGAACGGTACCCCGATAACGGAGCGGATAAGGACCGATTCGACCGCCCAGCTCATCGCTACGTCCCTGCTTGCCAACGATAAATCGATCAACATCACCCCCGGCACAGCGAAAGGTTCGCCCGCGAGTGAGAACTACGTCCTAAAATCGGCTGTCGGGATCGGCATCAATCAACTGACCGAAACGGGCAACGAACTGCTCGAACAGATCAATAAACTGGCCCTGCCCGCAAACGAGATCCTGAACAAGGCAAACCAGGGTGAAGGAACCCTTGGCCGGATCATCAACGATGAGTCTCTTTACCAGGACCTTGACGCGACGATCAGTGAAATGCAATCGACGCTGAATAAGGTCAATAAAGGCAGCGGGACGGCCGGCAAACTCGTCAATGATCCTGAATTGTATGACAGCCTCAATCGGACGGTCGGCCAGCTTGAGGCGATCGCGGCGGATATAAAGGCTGGCCGCGGTTCGGCCGGAAAATTTGTGACCGACGACGCGTTTTATAATGAAACGCGTGCGGCGATCGGTGATCTAAGGACCGCGGCGGCAAAGATCAACAGTGTGGCAGACGATTTTAAATTGATCTCCGCCGACCTCGCCGCCGGCCGTGGTTCCGCCGGCAAACTGCTTAAAGATGAACAGCTTTATAACGAAGCCCGCGATACTCTGGCCCGTTTCAACAGCACCGCGACCCGCGTCGAACAGTTGATCGCCGACGCCCAGGCCGGCAAAGGCACCATCGGCAAACTGATCACCGATGAAACCCTGTATAAGAATCTCAACGAAACTGCCTCGAATGTTAATCAACTGTCGAGCGAAGGCACGAAACTCATCTACGATTTTCGACAGAATCCTAAAAAATACCTGCGGATAAAAGTTAGTCTTTTTTGATCCCGCGCGAATCGAAAATGCAGCCATTGCCGAGATGTGGTTTCGCCAGTCTTCGTCTTCTTTTCGTCTGTTTCGTGGTCCCGCTCACGGCTTCGCCGCCACGAAAAGCACAAATCGAAAAAGCGAAACTCGCGAAACAGAGATTCTCTACAGGCTGTGCAACTTGCATTTTTATCTATGCATCTATACATTACTTATGCGTATAAACTGCATAAGATGAAGTATGCATAAAGACCAGCGGCAAGAGGCCCTGCTAAAACTTATCTCAGCCGAGCGGATCGCAAGCCAGGCCGAGCTGGCCCGGCGGCTTCGCTCGCGAAATTTTGACGTGACACAAGCAAGTATCTCCCGCGACCTCGAAGAACTTGGCGTCATCAAATCGTCGGGCATTTATACAGTGCCGAAGAAGCCGCGTGGTGCCGCCGTTTTTGGCGTGCGCGGCCTTGAAACATCCGGCGATTCGCTGGTCGTGGTCAAATGTGATTCGGGCCTGGCGTCGGCCGCGGCCGTTCAGATCGATGCCGCTCGAATTGCGGAAATAGTCGGGACGATCGCCGGCGACGACACCATCTTTGTCGCTGTGCGCGACGCCCGAGCACAGCGAACCGTCATGAAACGCATCTGGGAGGCATTCGATAAGTGAAAACGGTTGAGATCGATAAAATTGGCTCTGTGACATCGCCGCTCGGACTTGGGCGGCGGATCAGCACGGTTGGATCAAGCGGATTTCCGGTCGCGGGCGATGTCGTTGCCGTGCGTGCGCTTTCAGAAAGTGTGACTTACGGCAATCTGGAACTTCCGACAGGCCGTCTGGCAAAGATAAATCGCAATGACATCCTGCTAGGTGTTTTAGGCAAGCGGCGGGCGTTGAAAGGCTTTGTCGGCGATGTGCCCGACGCAGTTCATGCTGGTGATCGTCTTCATTTGTTGAACATGGGCGGAGTTATCGGCGTTTGCAAAGGGCATCATTCATCGCTGTCCGACGCGATCGAGGTCGAGGTTGTCGGCCTTGCTTGCGATGCCGAAGGCAGTGTGCTGAACATTTCAGATAATGCGCTGCCGTCGTCCAATTCGCTGCTTCCATCCGCGCCGATCGTGCTTGTTGCGGGAACCTGTATGAACTCCGGCAAGACAGTCGCCGCAACGGAGATAATTCGGCAGGCGGCAAATGCGGGCCTGCGCGTTGCGGGTGCAAAGCTTTCCGGCATTGCCTGCCTTCGCGACACGCTGCATATGCAGGACCACGGTGCCATCGCGACCGCCAGCTTTCTTGATTGCGGGTTGCCGTCAACTGTCGATCATGAAGACCTGGCGCCGACCGCCAAGGGCATTCTGAACCATCTGAACACATTCCGGCCCAACCTGATCATTGTTGAGGCAGGCGATGGCATCGTCGGCGGCTATGCCGTGGATTCGGTCCTTCGGGATGCTGAGATTCAGGCGGCCATTTCGGCATTCATATTCTGCGCGTCCGATTATGTAGGGGTTATCGGCGGGATTGCTGTCCTCAAGGAACTTGGTATCGCGATCGACGTTGTCGCCGGGTCGGTCACCGATTCGCAGATGGGCGAAGATTTTGTCGAAGGCCAATTCGCGATCAGTGCCGGCAATGCCCGGCGCGACGGTGAGCGGCTGTTTCATTTGATCCGGGAAAAGATCGCTTCGATCGAAGCTGCATTTGCCTAAATAATGACCACGCATATCCAGAATAAGAATGATTCATCGCCGCGGTTCCGAGTCGCGATCTTTGGCGGTTCGGGCTATGGCGGAAGCGAGCTGCTCCGCATTCTGTTGTTTCACCCAAATGCGGAAATTGTGCTCGTGACCGCAAACGAACACGCTGGAAAGCCGGTCGGTGCCGTGCATCGAAATCTGCTCGGTCTGACCGATCTGATCTTTGCGGACGCTCCGGATGATCTGTCCGGGTTGGACGATGTTGATGTCGCATTCTTCGCTCTTCCGCATGGACAGGCCTTGAATCTTGCACCGCACCTGCCGCCGAATGTTAAGGCAATCGACCTGTCAGGCGATTTTCGTATTGATGACGCGGAAGTTTTTAAGCGGTTTTACAAACTCGATCATGCGGGCGATGTGCAGGGCAGCTTTGTTTACGGCCTGACCGAAACAAATCGGGATGCGATCCGAACGGCCTGGTTCATAGCAAATCCCGGATGCTTTGCAACGGCGACACTATTGGCTCTGGCACCCGCCGTCAGCAGTGGCCTGCTGACCGGAAAGATAATTGTGGATGCAAAGACGGGTTCGTCTGGTTCGGGTGCAAAAGCCGCGGCAAATACGCATCATCCGCAACGGATGAATTCGTTCTACGCCTACAAACCGTTCGAGCATCAGCACCTGCCGGAGATCGAGCAGCATCTGCGAACGGTAGGCAAACTTTCGGGTGATCTTGTGTTCATGACCCACAGCCTGCCAGTCGCGCGCGGAATTTTCGCTTCGTGCTATATGGAGACAACGGTCAATATTACCAACGAGGACCTGGACAATCTTTACCGCGAATTCTACGCCGATGCATTTTTTGTGCGGCATGTCGAAGGCTCGCCGGACATCAATTGGGTCAAGAATACAAATTTCTGCGATATTGCCACGCATTCGAACGGTAAGCAGATCGTTGTCTTTTCGGCGGTGGACAATCTAGTAAAAGGTGCGGCCGGCCAGGCGGTACAGAATATGAACCTGATGTTCGGGCTGGATGAAAAAACAGGGCTTGTGTTTACGGGTGGGAATCCATGACAGCAAGTGAGCGGCTGAAGCTAACGGACACCCTCTGATGTGAGGTTCTTGTCCCGAAATTCAGATCTCTTTACTCTTATTCTGTGGTTATTTTACTTTGATGAACTTTAACGAAATTCAACATATCGAAGACGCGTTTCAGGTCGAGACGTACAAAAAAATGCCGATCTCGGTCGAACGGGGCCAAGGGGCGTGGGTATGGACGAGCGACGGCGAAAAATATCTCGACCTGTACGGCGGACACGCCGTTTGCGCAACGGGCCATTCGCATCCGCACATTGTGAAAGCGATCGAAGAACAGGTACGCAAGGTTCTGTTCTATTCGAATCTTGTTTACTCGGAGGTCCGGGCCAAGGCAGCCGAGAAATTAGTATCCGTGGCACCCGATGTTCTCACGAAAGCTTTCTTCTGCAACTCCGGCACCGAGGCGAATGAGAACGCTATGCGGATGGCTCGTATGGCGACAGGCCGCGAAAAGATCGTCACTTTCACCGGAGGATTTCACGGACGGACGGCCGATTCGATATCCGCAACCTTTCTCGGCAAATACCGTGAGATTGGCAAACCGAACGTTCCCGGACATGTCGCGGCCGAGCTTGGCAATATCGGAAGCGTTGCGGCGATAGCGGACGGCGAGACAGCCGCGATCATGGTCGAGCCGATACAGTCAATGGCCGGCGTGACCGAGACCGAGCCGGCGTTTTTTCAACTGCTGCGCTCTCTCTGTGATGACCGCGGCATTATCCTTATTTTCGATGAGGTCCAAACCGGTATCGGCCGGACAGGAAGCTGGTTTTTCGCTGGAAGCGATCATGCCGGCGGAGTCGTCCCCGACATTATCTCATTGGCAAAATCTCTCGGCAGCGGTGTGCCGGTCGGGGCGTGTCTTGTAAATGATAACGTGGCGGCGAATGTAAAGGTCAACGACCTCGGCACCACGTTTGGCGGCGGCATGTTAGCGATGGCAGCCGTTCTTGCGACGCTGGAGGCGATCGAGAATGATGGGATGATCGCAAACGCGAGAATGGTCGAGCAGCATCTTCGAAATGCGCTAGGCGGGGTCGGTTCGATCGTGTCGATCAAGGGCAAAGGTTGTCTGCTCGGCATTGAATTCGACGGGCCGTGCGCATCGATTCATCAGGAGCTTCTTAGGCGTAAGATCATCACCGGAACATCGAGTGACCCGAACGTATTGCGGCTTTTGCCGCCGCTTTGCGTTTCTGCCGAAGAAGTGGAGATGCTTGTAGAGGTTTTGCGAAATACGGGAAGATTGCCGCAATGGGCAGAAACGCGGGCGTGAGAGGGCCTCTCGAAATGCAGAAGCCCGACCGTAAGGGAGGGCTTAATGCAGGCGTAGGGTAATAAGCCCTTGCTCACGCGCGGGCTTCCGCAACTGGGCCCGGTATTGAATATTTCGCCCTTGCTCACGCGCGGGCTTCCGCATACCGCCATTCTCAGATAAATTCAATGAAACATTTTCTTACGACTTTAGATTATTCCTTCGAGTCCCTGGATCGATTGCTTGCCAGCGCAGCTAGATTTAAATCCGGCGTCGAAACGGGCAAGCCGCTCGCTGGCAAGTCGGTCGCTCTTGTATTTTTTAACCCAAGTCTCCGCACGCGAGCTTCGATGCAGGTTGGGATCTACGAGCTTGGCGGAAACGCCGTCATTCTCGAACCGGGTGCGACGTCATGGACGCTCGAACACCGCGAAGGCGTCATCATGGATTCTGACAAGACGGAACATCTCAAGGAATTTGTCCGAGTACTGGAGCGATATGTTTCAGCCATCGGCGTCCGCACGTTTGCCGCGTTGAAAGATTGGGAAACTGAGCGGGCCGACCCCGTGTTGAATGCTTTTGCCAAGTATGCGACAAAGCCGGTAATTAATCTCGAATCGGCAATGCATCATCCATGTCAGGCGATGGCGGATATGATGACGATCCGCGAAAGGTTCGGGGCCAAAAAGAAAAAGGTGCTGCTGACGTGGGCCTGGCATCCAAAACCGTTGCCGATGGCCGTCCCGAACAGTTTTGCCCTTGCCGCGGCGCAGATCGGCCACGATATTCGAATCGCTCATCCCGAGGGATATGATCTTGATGAAGAACTACTCTCGCAGATCAAAAGCTGCGCGACAGCGAACGGCGGCAGCGTCGAGATCGTGAACGGAGCTGAAGCCGCTTTTGAAGCCGCCGAAGTCGTTTGTGCAAAAAGTTGGGGAAGCAAAAATTGCTATGGTGATCCGGACAAAGATGCGGCATTTCGTCTTGGGCTTCGGAACGACTGGATAGTCGATAAGTCAAAAATGGCGCGGACCGCGGATGCGCTATTTATGCATTGCCTGCCCGTTCGCCGAAATGTAATTGTTACCGACAGCGTCCTCGATTCGCCAAATTCAATTGTCATCGATGAGGCCGAAAATCGGCTCCACGTTCAAAAGGCAATTCTGGCCGAATTATTAGCAACAGGCCATTAACCTTTTTGCCTACAACAAATGAACATAGAAACCCTAGACCTTCTCCGCGAAGCCCTTCCCTATATCCAGCGATTTCAAGGGAACACTTTCGTCGTAAAATTTTCAGGCAAGGTAACAGAAGATAAAGGAAACCTTGCGTCGCTGGCAGAAGAGCTTGCACTGCTGCATGAAGTTGGTATCCGTGTGTGCGTGGTCCACGGCGGCGGGAAGCAGTTAACCGAATTGGCAGAACAATTAGGCGTTGTGCAAACGGTTGTTCAAGGCCGCCGCGTGACGGATGACGATACACTGGAGCTTGCAAAAATGGTCTTTCGCGGGAAGATCAATACCGAGATCCTGGCTCAGTTTCGCCGCCGGGGCATCAAGGCTGTCGGCCTGTCCGGCATTGACGGCGGTGTCGTAACAGCGGTAAAACGGCCGCCAAAAGATATTTTGGATCGTGAGACGGGTGAAAGCAGTATCGTTGATTTTGGCCACGTAGGCGATGTGGTAAAAGTCGATGCATCGCTGATCCACACAATGCTGGACAATGGCTATTTGCCGATCGTTTCCTCGCTTGGGGCCGACGATGACGGCCGGGTATTCAATATAAACGCCGACACCATTGCGGCGGAAATCGCCGTAGATCTGAAAGCCGAGAAACTAATTCTGCTGAGTGATGTGAATGGAATTTATTTGGATGCGAAAGATGAATCTACCAAACTTTCGCGATTGACTATCCAACAGGCCCATCAAATGATAAACGAAGGCAAGGCGACCGGCGGCATGATCCCGAAACTCGAAAATCTGATATCTCTTTTAGAACGTGGAGTTCACACGGCCCATGTTGTTAGCGGAACAGTGCGGAATGCAGTTCTCGCAGAAGTCTTTACCGATGAAGGTACGGGCACAATGGTTGTGAGGGATTAATCCTACGCAAATTACACCCGGGCTCCTCGAGTTTTTCACGACCTTAGATAACTTGAATTTCTTCATGCCCTTTGCGTCTTTCCTTTGTGTTCTTTGTGTTTAGGACCCACGTTTTACCACAAAGGCGCTAAGGGAAGACGCAAAGGGCACAAAGTCGGAGTGGCGATCCGAACTATCCGGCGATTGGTGCGCTTCGACCGTGCTGCCCAAAACAAAAAAGCCGTCCATTTGGACGGCTTTTCTATATGGTGCTGAGGGCGGGACTCGAACCCGCACGGATTACTCCACACGCCCCTCAAACGTGCGCGGCTACCAATTACGCCACCTCAGCAATTTTTCAAAAGAACTATTTATTCGCCGGCGGATTCGGCTGGATCGGTACCGCAACCTTGTTGTTCGAGGGTGCCGCATTAGTCGCGGGCGCCGCTGAATTTGTTGGCGCCGCGGTGCTGTTAGTATCGCCTATCGTTATTGTTTGCTCGCTTCCCGGGCCGATCGTTGCTTCCGCGACCGGAGTGGCCGCTGGCGACGGCGTTGCTTCGGTTGACTGTTCTTCGCTGCCTGAAAGCACCGAAGCGTTACCGCTCAATGCCGGCATCGAGATCAACAGGGCCGAGATCATAAATACGATCGCCGCTGCGATGGTAAACTTCCCAAGGACCGAGGCCGTGCCGCGCGGAGCAAATGCATTGCTCGAAACGTTGCTGGTAAACAGGGCCCCAGCATCGGTCTTTCCAGGCTGCAAAAGCACCGACGCTACCAGCAGAAGGCACGATATAAAGAAAATTGCGTAAAGAACGTAAAGCACTTAGGTTGTCTTCCTTCTTTTGTGTTGAGTGACCGGCGTATACTCAAAACTTATTTATAATTTACGATCGCGGCAAGGCTTTCCGCTTCCAGGCTTGCCCCGCCGACCAATGCACCGTCGATATCCTGCTGGGCCATCAGCGTCCCGATATTATCCGGCTTTACCGAACCGCCGTACAGTATCCTGACCGCTTCAGCAACGCCAGCGCCGTGCGATCCCGCGATCGTCCTACGGATGTGGCCGTGCATTTCTTGAGCCTGTTCGGGCGTGGCGGTTTTACCCGTGCCGATCGCCCAGACAGGCTCGTAAGCGATTATGATACGACCCATATCGGAAACTGTCAATCCGGCCAAACTTCCGGCAAGCTGTGATTTTACGACAGATTCGGCCGCCCCGGCTTCCCTGTCCGCGAGATGTTCACCGACGCAAACAATTGCCGTGAGCCCGGAAACAATGGCCGCTCTCGTCTTTTGGTTCACAGATCCGTCAGTCTCGCCATAGAACTGCCGCCGTTCTGAATGCCCGATTATTACATGGCTGCAGCCGACATCTTTCAGCATCGCCGGAGCGACTTCGCCGGTCTGGGCCCCAAATTCGTTCTGCGCCGCACAGTCCTGGGCCGCCACGCTGATGTTGGAGCCTTCCAGTCGGTCGGCGACTGTCTTGAGCGCAGTAAAAACCGGCGCAATAACAATTTCACAATGGCCGGCGTTCGCGACCAGCGGCTTTAGCGTCAACGTCGTATCTACTGCTTCCGCAAGCAGTTTATACATTTTCCAGTTTCCGGCAATTACAGGTTTTCTCATTGCATTCTGTAGGCTTCTAGAAATTCGTCGCGGGCGATACCCGCCTGAGTACAGATAGTTCTAAGCGTTGAACCTTTGAGAACCGGGTGATTCGGCAGTGTCAATGGCGTACGCGATCCGTCGTGATTATGCCGGACCATTGAGATATGTTCTTGCTCACGAACGATCTCAAAACCGAGTCGCTCCAGTGCTCCGATCACTTTATTTTTCGGTACATCTGCCGGGAATTTGGACATTAGGCCGCTAGCTGGGTTTCCGCAACGAACGCTTCGAGGATCGGAGACTCGCTCTCGAACGCATCCTCGCCGAATGTTTTTATATGAAAGTTGATCGCCGATCGAATATCGGCCAAGACCTGTTCGTAAGTATCTCCCTGTCCTACGACAACCCCTTTCAGTCCGATCGGATATGAAACGTAGCCGTCAGTGTGTTTTTCAATTATTACTTTTATAGAATCCATGTTCGCACCCTATCGTAACACAAAGACTTCCTCATTTTTCGTCCAAAGCCGCAACACCGGGCAGCTCATCGCCCGCTAAAAACTCCAATGTCGCGCCGCCGCCGGTTGAGATGTGCGAGATTTTGTCGGCAAGCCCGGCCTGGTTAACGGCGGCTACGGAATCGCCGCCGCCGACGATGGAAGTTCCCCCGTTTTCTGTGGCTTCAGAAACGGCTTCAGCTATGGCAATTGTACCCTGATCGAACGGCTTTTCTTCGAACATCCCCATCGGGCCGTTCCAGACGATCGTTTTTGCCCCTTTCAGGGCCTGTTTGAATATTTCGACCGTTTCCGGACCGATGTCCAGGCCGACGAGCCCGGCGTTAGTAAAATCGACCGGAATTGCTTTACGCGAGGTCAGCGGTTCATAGGAATCGACGACCTGATGATCGGTCGGCAAAAGAAGTTCTATCCCAGCCGATTTGGCCTTTTCCTCTATCTCGAGAGCTTTTGGCATCATGTCGTCTTCGACCAGAGATTTCCCGACCGTCAGCCCATTTGCCTTAAAGAAAGTATATGCCATCGCGCCGCCGATGAGCAGTTTATCTACCTT
>CAUJFK010000174.1 GCA_963169175.1 Acidobacteriota bacterium
TACTCAACCGAGCCGTGTTAGAATCGCGTCCGTCTCAACACTCATTTCAAACGGAGAAAAACCGATGCTTCCTTTCGCTGCACGCTCTGCAGTCCGCTCCGGCATTGTGCTGCCGGTGGCCTTGTTATCCCTGTTTGTCCTGTCTGCAACTGGCCAAACACCGGTGGGCGGAACCCGGCTGCTTCGAATGCCGACCGTTAGCGCCGATCAGATCGCATTTGCATACGCACAGAATATCTGGATCGTTCCACGGGCGGGCGGCGTTGCCCGCCGTGTAACAAGTTTTCAGGGCCAGTCGGCTAATCCGCATTTCTCGCCCGACGGCAAATGGATCGCCTTTAGCGGTGAATACGCCGGTAACATGGACGTGTACGTCGTTTCATCATCAGGCGGTGAACCGCGGCGGTTAACATGGCATCCAAGCGGCGATCTCGTTCAGGGTTGGACGCCGGAAGGGCGTGCGATAATGTTCGCATCTTCACGCGCAACGCTGGCCCCGGCAGCTGCTCCGCGATTTTTCACCGTACCGCTTGACGGCGGTGTGGAGGAACCGATGCCGCTGCCGCGTGGGTTTCAGGGGAAGCTTTCGCCGACCGGAAGCCACATTGCCTATCGGATGAATAACTCGTGGGACGACGAACGGCGCAATTATCGCGGCGGCCAGAATCGGCCTATCTGGATCGCGGATACAAAAACTTGGGATGTTGTTTCGCCGCCGTGGACCGATTCCAAGGATATCGATCCCGTCTGGGTGGGCGACACGGTCCTTTACATCTCGGACCGCGACGGCGTCCAGAATATCTGGGCATACGACACTGGTTCTAAGCGCAACTCGCAATTGACCAGGTTCACCGATCTTGACGTGAAAACGATGGATTCAGGCGCGGGAGCAGTGGTTTTCGAACAGGCGGGCTTCATCCACGAACTCGATCCGAAAAGCGGAAAGTCGAAGCGCGTTGAGATCACTGTCTCGGGCGATTTTCCATGGATGATGCCTCGGTGGGAGGACGTATCCGGCCGGATGGCCAATCTCGAGATCTCGCCGACCGGCAAACGTGTTCTGGTTGAGGCCCGGGGTGAGATATTTACAATACCGGCTGAAAAAGGCGATGTTCGGAACCTAACGAACAGCAGTTCCGCCGCCGATCGCGACCCGGCGTGGTCACCGGACGGAAAGACGATCGCATATTTCAGCGACCGGTCGGGCGAATACAAGCTTTACTTGCAGAATGCGGACGGCCTTGTTCCGCCGCGTGAGATCAACATTGCAAACCCAAAGCACTATTACACCGTCTCATGGTCACCGGATTCGAAGAAGATACTTTGTCATGACACAGACCTGAAAGTGTGGGTAATCGACACGGCAAGCGGTTCGATGAAGCAGGTTGGAAGCGATCCGTGGATGGTGCCGCAGCGAACACTTGATCCAACCTGGAGCCCCGATTCGAAATGGGTGGCGTATTCGAGCCATCTCAGATCGATGTACAAGGCCATCTTTATCGCAAACGCCGAAACGGGCGAAGCGCGGCAACTGACAGATGGACTGGCGGATGCAAGGTGGCCGGTTTGGGATGCGAGCGGAAAGTATCTTTGGTTTTTCGCTTCGACGGATTTCGGGCTCAAGTCGCAATGGCTTGATATGACGAACTATCCGTTCCAGGAGAATTTTGGGCTTTATTTGGCCGTACTTTCCAAGAACGAACCAAGTCCGCTTCTGCCGGAAAGCGACGAAGACAACGGAATTTCGGCCGCCGGCCCAAGCCGCGGCAATCGGCCTGCGGATGGTGCTCCGGTGGAAACTCCTGCTCCGGCCACAGGTGGTGGACAGCCCTCGCCGTCAGCACCCGCTCGGCGAGGCCTGGTAACGGTCACTATCGACTGGGACGGCCTAGCCAAGCGGATCATCTCGATCCCGGGCGTACCTGAACGGCAGTATTCCAATCTTCAGGCAGGATCGGACGGGACGGTATTCTATCTTCAGCCTGCTGGAGGACAGCAGGGATTTGGCGGCGGCGAATTGGTACGCTACAAGCTTAGCGACCGCAGGGCATTGACCTATGTGCCAAGTGTAAATTCATTCGCCATCAGCGCCGACGCCAAGAAGCTGGTTTATCGCGCCGGCGGTGGAGGAGGCGGACAAGGCGGCCCCGGTGCCAACCCGCCCGCGCCCTCGTTGTTTGTCATTGACGCTGACGGCCGCGCGGCACCTCCTGCCGGCTCGGGTAGGATCAACTACAGCCTTCGCATGCATCTGGACCCGCGCGAAGAGTACAAGCAGATCTTCAACGAAGGCTGGCGCAACCAGCGGGATTATTTATATGTCACGAACATGCACGGCGCCGACTGGAACGCGGCAAAACGCATGTACAGCCCAATGCTGCCATACGTGATGCATCGTGCCGATCTGAATTATCTGATGGATATGATGGGTGCCGAGATAGCGATCGGTCACTCTTACGTTCGGGGCGGCGATATGCCGGATGTTCCGCGCGTAGAGGGCGGCCTTCTAGGTTCTGATTTCGCGATCGAGAGCGGACGCTACCGTGTCACTCGCATCTACGACAATGAGAACTGGAACCCTGATCTCCGCTCACCGCTGGTAGTGCCCGGCGTGAATGTAAATGTTGGGGATTACATCGTTGCGATTAACGGTATCGAGCTAAAAGCTCCGGATAATATATACCGATTGCTGGATGGCACCGCGAACAGGCAGACGCGAATTTCGGTGAACGACAAACCTTCAATGGACGGTGCCCGTTCATATACGGTCATACCTGTTGCCAGTGAACAATCGCTTCGCACCCGTGCGTGGGTCGAAAATAATCGGCGGCTTGTCGATCAGCTTTCAGGCGGGCAGCTTGCCTATGTTTACGTGCCGAACACCGGCCAGCCCGGCTATACCAGCTTCAACCGGTATTACTTTGCCCAACAGGAGAAGAAGGGAGCGATCATCGACGAGCGGTTCAACGGCGGTGGTTCGGCGGCGGACTACATCATCGATGTGCTGCAGCGAAACTTTGACGGCTACTTTAACAATGTCGCGGGTGACAGGTATCCGTTTACCAGCCCGGCCGCCGGAATTTGGGGGCCGAAGGTGATGATAATCAACGAAATGGCAGGATCCGGCGGTGACCTGATGCCGTATATGTTCCGCTATCGTAAGGTCGGGCCGCTCGTGGGGAAGAGGACGTGGGGCGGACTGGTTCACACGGCCGATACGCCCGGATTCGTCGATGGCGGCTCGATGATCGCTCCGCGCGGCGGATTCTTTACCAGGGATGGAAAATGGGCGGTCGAGAACGAAGGCGTCGGGCCGGATATCGATGTTGAGAATTGGCCGAAAGACGTCATAGCCGGCCGTGATCCGCAGCTTGAACGTGCGGTCCAGGAAGCCATGCGGCTACTCAAGGAACGGCCGGTGAACCGGCTGGAAAAGGAACCTCCCGCACCAACTTGGGGAACCCGGAAACACCACTAACTGTCCGGGACATGGCGGAAGCCCGCACGAAGTAAGGGCGAGATCGTAGGCCCGCACGAAATTAGGGCGAGATCGCAAACCTCAGCGCATCTCGCCGTTCTATCTGCGTTTCTCCCGCAAGCCCTATGATTCCAGCCTATAGTTCGGCGCTTCCTTTGTGATTATCACGTCGTGAACATGCGATTCTCGCAGGCCGGCAGATGTTATCCTGACAAAACGTGCATTTGCCTGCAGCTCCCCGATCGTCCGGCATCCCGTGTAACCCATGCCGGCGCGCAGGCCGCCGACAAGTTGCGTCACCATTTCGGCAACCGTCCCTTTGTACGCGACCCGCCCTTCGATACCTTCGGGAACGAATTTCGAATCTGCTGTGGTCAGTTCCTGCGCATATCTATCGCTCGAACCTTTCTTCATCGCGCCGATCGATCCCATTCCGCGATACGTTTTGAAATTGCGGCCCTGATACAAAATGACCTCGCCGGGAGCTTCCTCCGTGCCGGCGAAAAGCGAACCTATCATTATCGAATCGGCACCGGCCGCAATGCCTTTTGCGACATCGCCTGAAAACTTAATGCCGCCGTCGGCGATGATCGGAACACCAGAACCTTTCGCTGCGTTTACCGCCTATAAGATCGCCATGAGCT
>CAUJFK010000175.1 GCA_963169175.1 Acidobacteriota bacterium
CTCTGTGAACGATTTTCGCTTTGCAAAATTGATCCGTGCATCGCCGGTTTTCAACAACGCAAGCGCGGCCTTTTTGCCAAACGCGGGAAGCTTGCCATCCCGAAGGACGATAGCATCATCCGCCAAAAACGCCTTGTACGCTTTCGCGGCGACTGACGCTGCGGCCATCTCATAAAAAGCGACGGCCGAATCGGCGGCCGAAATGCTATTTGGATTCGATCCCTTTCCGCTGTCCGCAGGCGATCGCCAATCGACAGGTTCAGCCGCCGGTTTTTCGTGATGTATCCCCGTGTCCAGGGCCGCCAGAAATCTGCCGTTCGGCTGTTTCATCCAAACCGAAAGATAATGGCCGTAATAGATCTGGCTGTCGTCCTTTCCTTTCGGCCGGTACTGTGAATTGCCTATGCTATATGCCAATGCTCCATTCGCAGAAACGTCGATCCACACTGGGTTCCACGTTAACGCTGCGTTGGTCGCCGGCCTTGCCCGCCACGCCTCGCGGCCATTTACCGCGTCGGGCATGAACAACATTCCAGTCGGCGAAAGGAATTCGATAAATCCGTCACGAATTCCCTTTTCCGCTATCATTTTCTCGAACGCCTTTTCGGTTTCGTAGATCTGCCGATGCGTGTCCTGGCCGCCGACAGCGACGAAAAAGATCAGAATCAGAAGTACTAGCAGCAGCTTCATCGATCTGAATATTACCACACCGTACCGCAGACGCTTATTTCTCCCTCCTATTCGACATTCACAAAATCAGTTCCTGTCCGCCCGAATGTTTCCGGTGCATACATTTCTTCGGCCTTTGCCGGCGGCACTACAAACTGGCCCGGCGTGGTCGCCCGGGCGACGTAGGTGTAGTTGTAAACGCCCTCCCACAACAGCGAACTAAACGCTTCGGCACGTTCGTCGCGGAAGTTCTGGTGTTCGAACCAGTTCAAACGCCACCAATAGTAATTGCGCCCATACGAGCGGCTGCCCATCTCGACCACGCCCGTGTTGCCGCCGCCAGTGTCAGGCGGGATGGCTTCGGTGGTTTTTAGTTCGGGGTTTAAGATCTCTAGTCCCGCCGGCAGCTTATCGACCAGAGCGACGTGATATCGCCGGGCCTGCGCAACCATCGTCAACCGGACGCGAACACGGGCGCCGGACTTGATCGTCCAGCTTCCGTCCGGGTTGTGTTTTACATCGTCCTTATTATCGACCGCCTCGTACTTTCTTAGCACGGTAAAACCGTAATCAGCCGGTTCGAGCTTAAGGTTTTTCGGCGCATATTTCATCCCGATCCGGTAATACAGCCGCCCTGCTCCCTGGCGGTCGATGATCAACGGAACACCAACGTCTTGCCGTCCTCCCGCCGCCGGAAGGGCAGCGTTCCCCAGGAGATACGACATTGGAATGTTCAGCACATTCGAATCGACCGAGCGGCCTTTGAAGGCTTCCTCGCCCGCGTATGTGCCGCCGAGCCAGATACGAGTCACAAAATCAGGCGTGACCTTTTCGAACGCATTGAAGTATTTATCGAGCGCAAGCAGGATAAATACATTCTCCTGCGTCGAACCCCAATGCCCCTTTGTACGATTGGCCAGCAGGCCGCGGACGAGTTTGGGGATGAGATCGTTATTCGGCTGTGCCTTGATCAACGCCTCAAGCAGCACGCCGTCCGCACGGCGGTTCGAGTACATTATCAACCAGCCGCCGTCGCCGTAATCTGTCACGAAATTGGCGGTGGAAGCGGTTTCCGTTGTTCGGTTCATCAGGAATCGGACGATCGATCCGACCTCAGCGGCAGAGCCTTTGTCGTCAGCGAGAACGGAAAGTATCCAGCCGAGAGCCTCGAAGGGCATCTTTTCAAGCTTTGGCAGTGGGGCACCCTCGCTACCGCTCAGGTTTCCGCCAGCAGCTTCGGCCAAAAGGTTTTTGGCCTTGCCGGCATCTTTATCGCCAATGATGTCACGGACATAAAGGGCATATGCCGAAATTGTCCAGCGGGCCTGCGGCGATGCCTTGTGCCATTGGTCGTTCATGTGGCTTTCGATGTTGCTCAGGTACGGTTTTGCCCTGTTCAGCATCTCATCCGGCACCTTATAACCTTTCGCCTTTGCGAGCGCGAGAGCGTGTGCAACGTGGACGGTCAGGAACGGATATTCATATCTTTCCTGCTCTTTCTGCCAAAGCCCGAAGCTCCCGTCCTCACGCTGGCGGGATTGAAGGATCTGAATATCGCGTTTGAATTTTGCCTCAAGCTCGGCCGCGGACGGCATGTCCTTGGCCTTGAAGGCGGTCAGTACATCGCGAAGAGCGGCGGTCGAGATCATTCTCGATGCGATCTGCTCAGAGCATTCGTATGGGTAATTCGCCAGGTAAATGTACGCATCCGTCAGCTCTTGCAATTGGGTCGAGCTCGTAGTTATCTCAAGCCCGCCAAATTGCGGATATACATCGCCGGGTGTCTGCACCGGTTGAATGATCGCACCATCCTGATCGGTCGTGCCGTAGGTAGCAAACGCCTCGGTTGTAGCGGGCGTCCAGACGGGCAGTGAGATCTCGGCCGCGTCGTTGTGCTTGCCGGAGGTGACGGCGATCTGAAAACGGGCCGTGCCGGCCTTTACGGTGCTGACAGGAAACCGCACTTCCTCTCGGCTGTTGGCTTTAACGAGAACACGTTTCCCGGAGGCGGAAACACGACCGGTAGGGAGTGTCCCCTGTGTCGTCCCGCTTACGTGTCCAGGGGCACCCTCGCTACCGCTCAGGTTTCCGCCTGTAAGATCGGCATTCGTCGCACGGACCGCCACATCGACCGTCATGTCCTGATCGGTCTGGTTTTGGACAACGACCGGAAGCTCGATCTTGTCGCCGAAGTTCATAAACCGCGGAGCGCTCGGGCGGACCATCAGCGGTTTTTTGGCCGTGATGTTCGATTCCGATCTGCCAAAACGCTTTCCCTGATCGACCGAGACAGCGGTTATGCGATACCGCGTTAAATTATCCGGCAGTTTTACATCAACGGTTGCACGGCCGTTCGAATCGGTTTTGACCGACGGCGACCACACGGCGAGAGCGTCGAAGTTTTCGCGAAGGTCGATCGGAGCGTTGCTCTCCCCAAGGTCAATTCGTCCAGCGTTGGAAGGATCCCAGGCTTTTGCGGCCATCTTCAATTCCGACTTTACCGCCCTGCCAACAGTTGGAAGCGATTGTCGGGCGGAGAAGGAATCAGCCGACGCCCCCTCGCTAGCGACAGGTGACGGAGGTGGTGGCGGTGGATTAACATCATCCGGATTTCCAAGCAGCACATCCTTTCGCAGATGATGATCGGTCGTCCCGGTCCCTCGCGGCGTGTAGAAGATGGACATTGGGTCAGCGATCGAGTAGCCGGAGAGAGCAAGCACTGACTCATCGACGATCACGACTGCGACCTCGCTGTTCGCGACCGGTTCTCCTGCGTTGTCCTTTACCTCGATAGCGACCTTCGTTTCGCCGCCGGGCACAAGCGTTTTGTCTTTTGGTTCAGCGGAAACCGTAAGCTTGCGCGAAGCCGTCGAGATAGCAAGGTTGATATTGCCGCTCGCAAATGCCGGGCGCGGAGCGCCGGCGTCTCGCCGGCCGGTCGCCGCCGGGACGGCAGCGTTCCGTTCCGCCGAGCCGACAAGATCGACCTGGGCGTTTATGTTAGGCAAATATTGTTCATCGAGCGGGATCTTCAAGGTGATCGACGAATCCTTCATCGAGAACCGCTCGGTTTTAACGATCCCGTCGCGGCGAAGCGTCAAAACGCCCTCAACCGGAACGCGGACCTCAGTCCGCCGGTTTCCGGGCTGCGATACGGACTCCCCAAAAGGCGCGATCACCAGAAGCTCCGCTGTTTCACCGGGTGCGTAGTCCTTTTTATTAGGAATGATCTGCACTTCCTC
>CAUJFK010000176.1 GCA_963169175.1 Acidobacteriota bacterium
GATAACCGCAGAATGAGCGCCGCTGTCCCGGCCGCCCTGCAGGATATCGAAGCTGGTGACAAGATCGTTGTCAGCGGTTTTCCTGCGGATGATAAGAAAAGTGTTCCCGCACGGACCGTTTATCTGATGTCAAAGTCAGAGCTTGCCGCCGCCAAAGCAAAAGAAGTGGAAAAATGGCGGACGCGCGGCATTTCCGGACGCGTCACGGCGGTTGACGCGGTAACCGGCCAGATCTCGATCGATGTAACGTCGCTCGGTTCGACCACCAAGGTGGTGCTGACGCCGAAAGAACAGGCAAAATACCTTCGCTACGCTCCAAATTCAGTTGCCTTCAGCGAGGCACTTCCTAGCAAGCTCTCGGATATCGCCGCCGGCGATATGCTCCGTGCGGTCGGTGACCGAAGTGCCGATGGGGCCAGTTTCACCGCCGAAGAAGTTTTGACGGGAGCGTTCCAGACCAGTGCCGGAACGGTAAAATCGATCGACGCCGCAAAGAACGAAATTGTCATTACCGAGCTCCAGACAAAGAAAGACGTAACCGTATCGCTCGGTTCAGCGTCAATGATGAAGAAGTTTCCTGAGCAAATGGCTCAGATGCTTGCGGCACGACAGTCAGGCGGCGAACAGCGCGGCCCTGGTGGTGCCCCCGGCGGCCAGGGAGCTTCTGGCGGTCAGGGCGGCCAGATGTCTCCACGTGCTAACGGCGGCGGGCAAGGCGGCCCCGGAGGACCGGGCGGCGGATCGCGAGGCGGCATTGACGAAATGCTCGACCGGTTCCCGAACGTCACAGCAGCCGACCTTAAGGTAGGCGACATGATCGCCGTCTCCAGCTCAAAATCATCATCGCCTGACCGTATTACGGCGATCAAATTACTAACCGGTGTTGAGCCCTTCGTGCGAATGGCACAGATGTCCGCCGGCAACAACAGATCTCGCCAGGGTTCTCAAAGCCTGAGTATCCCCGGCCTGGACGGCGGCTTTGATATGCCGTAATACTTTCGAAAAGCCCAATGGAACGGGGCGTTATTCCGAACAGTTCCTGCTTTATTTAATTACTCTGTTTGAAGGTTATACTTGTGATGAAATTATCCAAACTTTTCATTGTGAGCGGGCTGATAGCATTATTTTTCAGTGTCCCGGCTCTTGCACAGCAGAACGGATCGCTTACCGGCCAGGTAGTTGATTCGCTCGGCGCGGTCGTCGTTGGAGCATCGGTCACCACCGTTTCCGGAACAGGTGCCGAAAAGACAACGACCAGTAACACGAAGGGCGAATACAGTATCAGCGGACTCGCCCCCGGCAAATACACGATCCGTGTTTCGGCACCAAAATTTGCTTTATACGAGAACACCGAGGTCGAGATCACCGCCGCTCAGAAAACTGAGCTTATCCCGGTGATGACGGTCTCAGGTGTTGAGGAGCAGGTCGAGGTTTCGGGCGACACAGGCGTTTCGACCGATCCGGCAAACAATGCGGGAGCCACGGTCCTTAAGGAAAAAGAACTTGAAGCCCTGCCCGACGATCCGGATGAACTTGAGGCTGCCCTCCAGGCACTTGCCGGTCCGGCGGCGGGTCCGAACGGCGGCCAGATCTACATTGACGGGTTCACCGGCGGCCGACTTCCCCCAAAAGAAGCGATCCGCGAGATCCGTATAAACTCCAACCCCTTTTCAGCCGAATACGATCGGCTCGGCTTTGGACGTATCGAGATATTAACGAGGCCCGGTTCGGAAAGATGGCGCGGAAATTTGTTCGGGAGTTTTAACGACGAAAGCCTCAATTCGCGCAATCCATTCGCGTTGAATCGTGCGCCTAGCCAAAGGCGATCGTATGGCGGCAATATCTCGGGCCCGATCCAGAAGGGCAAGTCATCGTTTTTCGTCGATATCAACAATCGGGATGATGACAGCAACACGGTCGTCAACGCCCGCGTCCTTGACAGCAATCTTAACGCGGTGCCGTTCACCGAAGAGTTTCAGGCCCCAAGCCGCCGGTTTTCGGTCAGCCCACGTGTTGATTATGCGATCAACCAGAACAATACATTGGTGGCCCGCTACAGCTTTTCTCAGTCCGCGTCCGAGAATCAAGGGATCAGCACGTTTTCGCTGCCGACGCGTGCGTATGATACGACCAGCAGCTCGCACGAACTTCGCCTGACAGAGACGATGATCATCAACGCGACAACGGTCAATGAAACGCGTTTTGAATATAGCTGGGACAAGCGTGAGCAGAACGGCGACAATTCGATCCCGACAATATCGGTATCTGACGCCTTCACGGGCGGCGGTGCTCAGATCGGCCTCAGCTTCAACGACACCAAGGCATGGGAGCTGCAAAATTTCACGACAACCTCAGTCGGGCCAAATGCCCAGCATGGCCTGAAGTTCGGGCTCAAACTGCGGAACACGTCGATAAACGACCGATCGGAGAATAACTATGGCGGCTCGTTCACATTTGCGGGTGCTCAGCCTGTGACCAGCCCGGCGGGCTGTTTTCCGGGCGAACCCGGCTGTACCATCCTTCAGCCGTCGGTCTCGCCTTTGGACCAGTACCGTGAGCGGCTGCTTGGAAATAATGACCCGCGTTTCTTCCCTACGCAGTTTACGATAACGACCGGCCACCCGCTTCAGTCGGTCTCAAGGACGGATGTCGGCCTTTTCGTGACCGACGATTGGCGGGTTGACCCGAGCCTCACATTAAGCTTTGGCTTGAGATACGAGAATCAGACCAACATCAGCGACAGCAATGACTTTGCACCCAGATTCTCATTCGCGTGGTCACCGGGAGCCGGTGGGGCAAAAGCCCCGAAGACGGTCTTCCGCGGCGGCTTTGGTGTTTTTTATGATCGGTTAAGCGAAAGCCTCACGTTGAGCGCACTTCGCTTCAACGGAACGAACCAGATCAACCTCGTGGTGAGCGCGAACGACCCTGATCCTGTCCGCCGGGCAGCCGCGATCGCCCTGCTTGGCCAGCCGGTATTTTCACTGAATAGTGTCGCAAACGTACCGACCGGTGCTCAGATATTGGCGGCCCTGCCTCAGTCAAATACAATTCGGCAGATCGCACCTGACCTGAAATCGCCGATGATGGTCCAGGGAGCATTTGGCATGGAACGGCAGCTTCCGTGGAAGACCACGATGTCGGCGACCTTCGTCTCGTCGCGGACCTACAATGTGCTCCGGTCAAGGAACATAAACGCACCGATCTGCCCGGACCTGTCCGATTGCTCAAGTGCTCCGCGGCCCGATCCGACCGCCGGTGCGATCTATCAATACGAATCGACCGGAACTTTGGACCAGAACCGCTTGAGCGTGAACGTCCGGAATATGTCTAGCCGTCGTTTCTCGCTGTTTGCAAACTACAACCTTGGCTTTTCACGCAGCACCAGTGACGGCTCCGGCAGTTTCCCGGCATATTCGTACGATCTTGGTGATGAGTGGGGCCGGTCGTCATCCGATGTTCGCCATAACTTTGTCGTTGGCGGCAACATCAACGCTCCGTGGGGCTTTTCGTTCAGCCCGTTTATCATGCTCAACAGCGGCCGTCCGTTCAATATCACGACCGGACAGGACCTGAACGGCGACTTGCAGTTCAACGAACGACCGACATTCGGCCAGTTGGGTGCGGCGTGCACATCGCACAACGTATCCGCATCATGGTGTGACGTTTCGGGCGAAGACGCGAATCAGATCATTCCCCGAAACTGGGGCCAATCGCCCAGCTCGTTCACGGTCAATATGCGCGTTTCGCGGAACTTCGGTTTTGGCAAGACGGCTGAGCGTGCATCGGGAGGCGGCCAAGGCGGCGGCGGTGATCATCGCGGCGGCGGTGGCGGCTTCGGCGGCGGACGCGGGATGATGGGCGGTTTCGGCGGCAATGATCGCAAGCCGTACAACCTTAATCTCAGCATCAACTTCCAGAACCTCTTGAACACTGTTAACCTGGGAGCACCCGTCGGAAACATCCTTTCGAGCCGTTTTGGCCAGTCAACCGGGACCGGCGGCGGGTTCGGCGGATTTGGCGGCGGGTTCGGCGGCGGTTCATCCGCAGCCAACCGAAGGATCGAGCTCTCCGCAAGATTTAGTTGGTAACATTCCTCCATTGCGGTATATTTAGGAAGCCTGCGAATAGGCTTCCTATTTTTTTTGGAGCGGACCATTAGATGTTCAAATACTTTTCCGGGCCTTTTCTATTAACGGTTTTCAGCGTGCTTGTCACGGCCGCTCAGCCTGCCGCGCCGGTCGAAAGGCCGTATGCGGCGGAGAGGAAATTGGTTGCCCTCGCGGTGGCCGCCCATGGCGGGGACAAACTCAGAAACATACGAACGCTGGTTATAAAGGGCACGGTTGACGTTACGACTTCGGCAGCGGCCCAGGCGTTTCCGGCAAGCTTTGTTACCATCTTTTCCGGCGACAAATACCGGCTCGAAATTGCAAACCCTTTTCAGCCGCTGAAGCAGGTTTACGACGGCACGCAAACGTCTTCATCTGTCCGAGGCGGCTTTACGCTGCCGCCGATCAACCGATTGGGTTTTCCGATGCTTCAGCAATTTGGCAGACAAGGTTTTGTGATCACTCCACTGCCTGACAATAAGAAAAGGCGGAAGGGATTCAGAATGACATCGCCCGAGGGCTATTTCACCGATTTTTACCTTGATGAAAAGACAAACCAGATCAAGGGTTACGACGCCAGCTATACAATCAATGAACGGGTCGTTACCACATCGGTCGAGATCGAGAAATGCCGGGATGTCGAGGGCGTTCTTGTACCGGAAAAATACGCGCAAAGATTCGACACTGAGCAGATAACGATCTACGCAAATTTTAAGGCGAAGGAAATATTGGTAAATTCAGAAGTCCCGGACGCTTATTTCAAGATCGTCGAGAACCGATAGAGCGACGGACCATTTCCTGTGAGCAGCTTCCCCTTCGTAAGACTTCGTGTCTTCATTTCGTGAGTTTCGTGGTAAATGGACGAAAATCCATACCACGAAATCCACGAATCAAGACACGAAATCCACGAAGGCCTATCGCCAGCCGAAGGCGGCGAGACCGGCGGGTGCGGCTATATCGTCAAAGGTCAGCGATGTTGCGGGCATGTTCAAGCCGACCTCTTCCGGCCTAAGCACCTGCAGCGCCCGGCCAAGAGCTTCTGTTGATATGTCACGGATCTTTGCCGGGACGAGCCCCTTTCCGATCAATAATATTCTTTCGAGCAATTTGTCGTGGCTGTCGGCCGCAAAGCGGTCATTGTAAAACATCAGCAGCCGGTATATTTCATCATCGCGTTCGGCCAGTGTGCAGGTAACGCTGCGGATGACCGCCGGATCGCCCGAACGCATCAGAATTGCGCTGAACCCGTCACTTTGTGCGCTGATCAGCATCGAATCGGCCTTTTCTGAATCGGCGGAGATCCATCTCGATTCGCTCAAAGCCCGCGGGAGCACCAAACCGGCCTTCCAGCCAAATCTTTCAAAAATGGTCTCGTACTCGTCAATGACCGAAAGCTTTACGGCCGATGCAAAATAGCGAGAGCGGCCTTCGCGGTCGGACGGCATCTTGTGCCGGGTAATTCGCATCTCCGCGGCCGCGGCCCCAAATGTCTGTTCCGCCTTCCAGTCAAGTATCTCCTCGGATTCATCTTTACCGGATGCACCGCTTTCAAGCGTCAAAATTGCCGATCGAGCGGTATTGCTCGGCAGTGAAACCGACCAGCTTTTCTGCCCAAGCAGGCCCGCCGAGGTTACCGCTTCTTCAAGGAGTACCGCAAGTTCTTTCGGGTTCGATATGTTCCGTTCCAGAAAACTGGGCACGAGAAGCCCGGTCGGCAATTCAACGGCGGCCGCCTGTTTAATGCCGAACATCCCGCGGCCTTCGCGGTGCAGGCTTAGGGCGGTTACGCTCTCCTTTTCAAGGCCGATCGCGGCCTTCGGGTACGATGGTTGTGTTAGAAAAGATAACATCCAAATTTTGTACAACAGGCCGACGGCCTATCGATCCATGCAGACTGCGGTCCAGGCGTTAATACTCCGAATACGCCTTCCCTTCTGAATCAACGCCGTCCGAAGTGCTCTTTACATCGGTCATTCCTGCCTCAGCCGTCTCTGATGTCGAGTCGGTGTCCATCACCTCGCGCCATTCGTCCTTTTCGGTCATCGGATCGGTCGGGCGTTCGCGCAGGTATTTGGCCGTTACAAGATCGTCAACGGTTTGCGGCGGCTTGCCTTTATCGGCACTGTATTGATCTATTGCCCGACGCATCTGCCAAAGATTTTCTTTCAACACGGTCTCGCGGGCGTTCTGCATCGCCTTTTGATACGATGGAACCGCCACCGAGATGAGGATGATGATGATGAACATCGCTATCATCAACTCAAGCAGCGAATAGCCCAACTGACGGCGTTTCGTGCGGGCACGAACGCCTTCATCTACGGCCGCATTGTTTCTTAGCTTCAGCCTGTCCATTCTACCAGTCACTGTATTTCGTTCCGTCAAGTGCCGTGTCGGTTGACGCTGATCGAATATCCCAAACATTAATCCCGTCCCAACTGCCTTCATCATCGCCCGTCTGGTACGACGACCGCAGTTTCCAATCTGATTCACCCGTTATCGGATCAACCGGCAGATGCCGCAAATAGACCTTGGTCTTTTCATCAAGCTGATTCATCTCGGTCGCCTGGACATTACTGTTCGGGCCACCGGCAGTAAAGCTCATCCCGCGGTCGCGGACCGCCACTCCCTGCGTCAGTGTTTCCAGCGTCGGCGGATAACGGTCAAGGTTCTCGCTGTCGAAGATAGTGCAGTCGTCTATGACCACGCGGCTTCGCGGATCGGTCGGTATCGAAAAGGCCCGCCGCGTCGGCTGGACCTGGTCTATCGCCCCGATCCCCTGTGGGCATGACCCGTTCGTGTCGCGCTTAAATTCGTCTATCGCCGACCGCACCTGTCTGAGTGTTTCGCGCAGCTTTAGCTCCTTTTGCCGCCTGGCAGCGTTCTGCGCAAGCGGGATCGTGCCCATGACCACAATGGCAAGGATGGAAAGCGTAATGATCAGCTCAAACAATGAGAATCCGCTTTCCCGAATTTTCTTTAACTCCCTCAACATTCCCAACCAATAAATGAAAAACGGCTTCCGTTTCGCG
>CAUJFK010000177.1 GCA_963169175.1 Acidobacteriota bacterium
GCGGGCTTCTGCATTGCTTTGAACTAATTTTCGGGCCGCATCATCCCGAAGCGGTCGTCGAGAAACGGCGGCGAGACGTTGATCGCGAAATTGGGGTAGCAGTGGACATTAAATAACGCGGACGCAAGGTCGAGTGAGCAGTAAGCCGCTCCCTTGGCGCCGGCGATGTCCCGGATGCGTGCGTCGATGAAATGCGCGAGCTGATGAATGATGACAGCGGCCCTGCATTTTGGGCCGAGGCCGGGAAAATCAGCGGTGAACGCAATCGAACTAACCGCGTAGGCGTAGGCGGGAACTTTGAATTCGGAGCCGAAATATCCGCGCGTATTTTGTACCGCCGTCTCGCCGTCAACGTAGGCGAAGATGGAATCGCTCATTGACAGCGCGCGGCTGATCAATTGAAAATTCCATTCGATCATGTTGATCGCGTCGGATTCCGAAAGGCCTGCGCCTCGTTGATCGGTGTGAAAATGCGTGCGTGCCGCCGCGAGGACGATCTTTTCAAGGTGCCCGGGTTCGCGGTCGGCTTCGAGAACACGTCGGCCAAGAGCCAGCATTCTCAGGCTGTTCGCGATCCAGGCAGCGGCAAGCAGCTTTGCGTCGTCCACCGCCTGTCGCCGCAATTCGATATCGACGGCCGAACCTTCCAACACATTTTCCGGTATTTCGGGCACCGGATCGGGCGATTCGTTGTCTGCGACAGGCAAATTCATCGTTCGTCAAAACAGTCCTCGAAGGCCGTGAGTCACCTCAGCGTTCACGCTTGCGGGATGCGGGCCCGCTGTTATTTTGGTTCGCTCTTACTTGGCGCGGCCGTAAACCGCATTGGCGATTGAAACTGTCTATCGAACGATCGAACGCGCTCCACATACGGATCATTGCCGAATAGTCAGTCAATATTCCGTCATCATAACGTTCCAAAGCTCCCCTTCGTGCGATGCAGATGTTCATGTCCTTCTCCTCATTATGTACGTTTACGTCAACGCTCAATGAAAGAAAGACGGAGCCCAGAGATAGGATTTGCCGATAAGGTGTTTGCTAAGAAATGCACATTTTAGAGCCGCTCCCGAGTGGTCTAAAATCCTTTACTTTTTGCGGAACAGATCGTATCCTTCCGCTTGAGCGAGCCTCTCCGGCTGCCTTGACGGCTTGATCGGTACTACAAACCGGCTGATCCTCTCCGAAATATAGTAATATCGCAGACGTGACCCAAGGACCTTAAGTTCAGGAATAGAGAAAAAGCCAAAGGTTCAATCGTTTTTTAGTGTATCTGCATGCACGAATCGACATCTCACGCAGAAGTTTCACAGCCAGTCTCTGCAAATGCGTTCGAGCGATTTCTAAAGTGGCTGGACAATGGATCTGTATCGGACGGCGATTCGTACCTGGTCATGCAGAAACGTCTGGTGGCGTATTTTGAACGGAAAAACTGCAGCGATCCGGACGAACTTGCGGATGATACCCTGGCGCGTGTAGCCCGCCGGCTCGATCAGGAAGGTGATATCAAGGCCGATGCTCCGGCCCAGTATTGCTACATTGTTGCACGCTATGTATTTCTCGAACATCTGCGCAGCAAAGAAGCAAGAACGATCTCACTCGGTGATCCTTCTGCGAACCTGACCGCCCGTGGTCTTGCCGCTGCGGAACTTGACGATGAGCGTGAATTGCGGGAAAAACTGCTAACTTGCCTGGAGAAATGTACTGCTGAACTAAGCGACGAAAATAGAGAGATGATCATTGGCTATTATCAAGGGAACGAACGGACGAAGATCAACAACCGAAGGTCGATCGCGTCAAAATTTGGCATTTCTATGAACGCTCTTAGCATTCGCACGTGCCGGATGCGAGACAAACTGGAGGCATGTGTAAAGAAATGTGCGGGTTAGCCGAGAAATAAAAACTGCGGTTTTGCTTATTAGAATAGGCCCTTTGTCGGGGCCTTAACATAGATGAACGGGAAATCATACAACCTTGAAGAGCTTCGCTCATATTTGTTGGGTTTTGCCTCACCGTCCGAGACCGAGCAAATAGACGAACTGAGCATTACGGACAGCGAATTCGCCGACCTGATCGGAGCGGCGGAGAAGGATCTGATCGATTCATATGTTCAGGACGAACTGCGGTCTGACGTGCTGCAAAGATTTGAGGAGTATTACCTGTCTTCACCCCGAAGGCGCGAAAAGGTTAGGTTTGCGCAGGTGTTCAAGGAATACTCGGATGCGAGAATAAGCGAAGTGTGGTCACGTCGGAAAACGGACTCGGCGGCAGAACAGAAGGGGGCGTCCGTTTTAAGTCGACTAAGCAGATTCGGCCGCTTGTTGTCGGCGCCTACGCTTGCGGTTGTTGCTGCGGCCTTAGTCTTGACAACTTTCCTCGGCTGGCTGGCTGTGCGGGATCGCAGCGAAACAGGTGTCGAGATCGTGACGAATATCAATGGTAATGCCGAGATTGGACAATCTTTTTCATCGCCGGTACCGCAGCCAAGTCCGACGCCGGCCGTTGATCTTTCGCTGGGCGGCACTCAACCGACACTCACGCCCACGCCCGAAAATCCTTCGCCCACCCCCAAAGTCAAAATACGGGCTCAACCCATCATTGCAAGTTTTGTCCTCAGACCACCTCTCCGGGGAGCCAATGTTCCAACAGTGCGGATCCCCCTGAATGCGGTACGCGCATCCGCTCGTTTAGAGCTGGAATCCGATGATCTTTCCTCCTATTCCGTCGAATTAGTGAACACCGCAACAGGTTTGGTAGTATGGCGTCACGACGGTATCAAGCCGCGCAAAAGTAATGGGATAGCCTCGTTGTACCTGAACGTTCCCGCGAAAATCTTATCCCCATCCTTCTATACTATCCGGGCTACCGGCAGATCGAATAATGGTGCTGCTGAAATAGTTGGTGACTATCCGTTCCAGGTTGTGCAATAATCTGCCGGTATCCTGAAAAACCTCAATAAGTTGAGCTGTGTTATGTTTTCGGCCGTACCGAGTCGGTTGGGCTGGGGAAGGTTTGTTCGAAAAGCGAGCCTCTCGTTTTCACTTTTGACGTTCCTTCTGCCACAACAGACCGTCTTTTCCCAATACCCATCGGATAGCCAGGATTTCACGGTGCTCCAATCGGAAAGTATTGTCGATAAAGAGATCTCAAACGGGCAGAAACATGTTTACCGGATCGATCTTGCCGCTGGACAATATGCTTCAATTTCGATCTTCCAGCGGGGCATTGATATATCACTGACCATTCTCGATGCCGACGGCAATCTGTTTGCAGAACCGGAAGTTTCGAAGGCCGAGAATCACGAAAAACTGATCAGCATCCTCGCCGAACAAACCAGTAAATTCAGTTTGAACATCACAACGAAAACTCAGAATACACAAACAGGCAGTTATCGTATCAAGACCGGAAATATCAAGGCGCCAACTGAGAAGGAACGAGAGCTCGCGGAGGCATTTCGCTTAAGTTCGGAAGGCCGTAAATTGGGCCAAACCGCAAAGTACGATGAAGCCCTCGCAAAACAACAGCAAGCCCTCGAAATATTGGTTAAGGCTGCTGATCTGGAAGACGTGAGGATCGCGGATGTAAACAATGAGATCGGGCTTATTTATGACGGCAAGAGCGATCTTAAAAATGCGAAGGAGTATTACCTCAAGGCTCTCGGTGTTTATGAACGAGTGCTCGGTCCCGAAAATTATTATGTCGCCGCGGTGCTGAATAATCTCGGCCCCGTTTATCGTGCGGCGGGCGATTTCGACAAGGCCTCGGAAAGCTATCAACGGGCATTAGCGATAAACGAGAAATTATTTGGGCATGAAGACCTCAGCGTTGCGTTCATTCTTAACAATCTAGGCTTTCTTTATTACGCAAAAGGTGAGTATGCAAGGGCAGAGGAACCATATCTGCGCGCGCTTGCCATTCGCAAAAAGCAACTGGGATCTGACAATATGGACGTGGCGACATTGATGAACAATCTCGCCCTCCTTTTTCGGGTCAAGGGTGACTATGCAAGTTCGATCGCATATTTTGATCAGGCCCTGGCAACCGCTGAAAAAGCCCTTGGCCCTGAGCATCCTTCGATCGCGATAATGGTTTCAAATATCGCGTCAGTTAGCATGGAAGTTGGTGACTTCTCTAAAGGCCAGGAGCTTTTCGATCGGGCGCTTGGCATCAATGAGAAACGGCTTGGCCCCTTGCATCCCAACGTTGCGATCAATCTGAACAATCTTGCGCTGCTCTATGACGAGGCAGGCGAATACGAAAAAGCTGAACCTCTGTTTCGCCGTGCGCTGATGATCCGCGAAAAGGCATTTAAGGCCGGTCATGCGATCATCGGTGCAACACTCGGAAATCTTGGTCTTCTTTATCTCCATAAACAAGACTATGACAAAGCCGAACCATTATTCGTCCAGGCCTTGGAGATCTCGGAAAAAAAGCTCGGCAGCGAACATTCCACTGTCGCACACATGCTTAACAATCTAGGGTTGCTTCATCTTCGCAAAGGCGAACATGCTGAGGCTGAACCATTGCTGCTCCGCTCGCTGGCGATCTTTCAGAAAGCGAATGGGCCGAACCACCCATTTTGCGCCCGAGTTCTTGGTAATCTGGCGGGGCTATACTGGTCCAGGCGAGATCTCGCAAAGGCCGCGGAATTTCAACGCAAGTATCTGGCTGTACGGGAACGAAATTTGGACCTGAATCTTTTCACCGGTTCCGAGCGCCAAAAGCTTGCGTACATGGAAACCCTTTCCCGTGACGTGGATTCCGCACTTTCAATGCAGTCCAGCCTTTCAGCGTCATCAAGAGAGTTGAAGGAAATATCGTTTAAGTTGATACTCAGTCGGAAAGGGCGAACGCTTGATGCAATGGCCGGCAGCATTTCCGCCCTTCGTACGCGTGCGCGTCCCGCGGACCGTGAACTGATCGACAGGCTTGTCGATGCCCGCACACGACTTGCCGCGCTGACGTTGAGAGGAGCCGCAAACGATAAACCAGAGGCGTACAGCAAGAAGTTGCAAGAGGTAGGGGAACAGCGTGAAAAGCTTGAGGATGAATTGAGCAGGCGAAGCGCCGAATTTCGTGTTCAGACACAACCGTTGACCATTGATGCCGTGCAAGGCCTAATCCCGGAAAATGGCGCGCTGATCGAGTTTGTTGTTTACAAGCCGGTCAAGTCAGGTGCGCCAGATGAAAGCCCTTCATCGGACGCGGCCCGCTACGCCGCGTATGTAACGCGAAGAAGCGGCAGCATCGAATCGGTCGACCTCGGTGGCTCAAAGGTGATCGACGATTCTATATCTGATCTTCGACTTGCCCTGGGTGATCCCAGAAACAAGAATGTGGACAAACTTGCGCGGGACTTGGACGAAAAAGTGATGAAACCCGTGCGCGCTTATTTGGGAACTGCGAGGCATCTTATGATCTCGCCAGATGGCGCGCTAAATTTGGTTCCATTCGAGGCATTGGTGGACGACCGAAACAAGTATTTGGTCGAGCAATTTTCGGTTAGCTATTTGACGAGTGGGCGCGACCTTCTGCGGATGGGCGTTGCAAGAGCAAGCAAAGGCCCGCCACTGGTTGTAGCCGACCCGACGTTTGGCCAACCAGAAACTCAAACAATCGGCAAAACTCTCACGCAAAGCAAGATTCGGCCGACAACCAAGAGGCGGTCAAGTATTACCTCGACCCAAAGCATTGCCGACACTTATTTTGCGCCGCTGGCCGGCACGGCACTCGAAGCTCGTTCGATTCAAGAAATTTTCCCTGACGCAAGCTCCGTTACCGGCGCTCGCGCGACAGAATCTTCGTTGAAATCAGTTTCGGGGCCAAAACTTCTTCATATCGCGACCCACGGGTTCTTTCTGAAAGGCACGGATGCGGTGAGCAGAAATTTGCCGACTAGATCAGGAACGTTTGGCAAAGGCCGCGAAAACCCGCTGCTTCGATCCGGCCTCGCCCTCGCCGGGGCCAACCGGCACGGCAGCGGCCCTGACGATGGGATTTTGACCGCACTCGAGGCATCAGGGCTTGATCTTTGGGGAACTAAATTAGTTGTGTTGTCGGCCTGCGACACCGGTGTCGGTGAAGTGCGAAACGGTGAAGGAGTTTACGGCCTTCGGCGTGCGTTTGTCCTCGCCGGAGCCGAGTCTCTTGTGATGAGCTTATGGCCGGTCAGCGACGGTTTCACGCGCGAGTTGATGGCCGGATACTACAAAAACCTTAAACAAGGCATCGGCCGCGGCGAATCGCTGCGGCGGATACAACTAGAAATGCTAAAGCGGCCCAACCGCCGCCACCCGTTCTATTGGGCCAGCTTTATCCAGTCCGGCGAATGGGCCAACCTCGACGGCAAGCGTTAATCCCAGATTCTTCCCTAACCTAGATCCCGCCAGGCAACCGAATCGCTCGGTCGTTTTTAGATTGCGCTTGAAACGCCGCCAAAACAGTCCGTGGAAAAAATTGAAATACTTTTGCACAAATCTCTTATCGATGCAGAAGCGTTGCATTGCTATAAGTAAATTTCACAATGCACGAAAGCTCTGCATTCACGCAAGGAGAATATATGAACAAAGATTCGATCGCTTTAGGCCTCTTATTTGCTTGCATTGTTATGTCCGGTTTCGGAAGCGTCTCAGCGCAATTTCCACTGAAACTTCCCAGGATCAAGGTTGAAAAGCCGAAAACGGAGAAGCCGAAAACGGAAACACAGCCTGAAGCCGCAACAACTCCCACCTCATCCGAATCGACGAGCTCAAGATACGCCGCTCCGCTCAGGAAGAGCCAGTATGACTTCGTCAGACCTACGGCAAAGCCCTTGCTCATTCGTGATTCTGTTTACATCCAGACTCAGATGTACGACAAGTACTGGAAAACGCCAAACGTCAAGCAGACCAGTTGGGTACCCGAACTTCGATTCAATGTGTTTTACGACTGGAAGGAAAGTCTGAAATACACGGTCGAGTATTTCAATCCAGATGGGTCGCTTTGGTACAGCGAGTTGATCGAGGACGGGGGCCGTTCGGCGGACCTTACCGTGCAATTCGCAAGTATTCGGGACGTCAACTACAGACTTAAAGTGCGAGACACTAGATCGACCATCGCAACTGGCTTGTATAGCATTAAGATCACAAATACTGCGACCGGCGAGCTGGCGTTTCAGGGCAAGTTCAAAGTCGGCAAATTCCCCATCCAGTATAGCCGCGAAACAAAGAACGAGTATTTTGTCGATCACGACTGGCTGATGCCAATCGGCACGGTTGGATTTCATTTCGCCAATTTTTCGAGCAGCGATATCGGTACGAATTTTCCCGTCGAGGTCAGTATGTGGTTCAAGAAATCGCTGGGTGACACTGATCATGGATTAGAAGGCCGCTTGTTCTACAAGGGGCAGCAGATCGCGACAACCAAACCCAATGCACGCGAAGACCGGGCGAGCCAGGCCGCGGCGCTTTCAGGCGAATCTCATCACTGGCGGCTATGGCAATTTCAGTGGAGCAATAAAGCAGATCGTGAAATTAATGTCGATAATGGAGGCGAATATCACCGCGACAACATGCCGAAAAGCTTCTTCATCGACAGGAACCCAGGTGAATACACAGTTAAGGTCTATCAGAACGGCGTTCAGGTACGCGAAGCCAAATTTACAGTCGGAACCGATGGAAGGATCGTTGACGGCGGTTACCAAAAGCCTGGATACCTTACATATCACAAAGTAATAATCCCGGTAACCATCATGGCCGGCGCCGAGAAATACAACGCCGCAGCATGGAAAACGGAAGCATTCTACGGGAATCCGATGACGGGCTTTGGCGGGCAGTAGTCCATGCACCGGAACTGAATGCCCGTACTATTTGGCGAATTTGCAGGAGTACCGAAAAGGAAGTAGACGGAATCTGGGCTTCGGGAAATAAATACCATGGGGAACATCGTTCAAAGCCCTTACGGGGCGGATAACAATTTCTTTCATCACGTTACTGCGGACTCGGATCGGTCTGTGGAGTGGGAGCTGAAGCCACAGATCTTTGACTCTCTGCTTACGAAAAGTTTCAGCCCAAATACGAATTTCACTCTGAAGATCGTTATGCGGATGTTCCTTTCCCAGGTCCCGACCAATTGGGGCACGGATATGTATCTACGTTCGGTGGCGGTGTCTCAGAGAAGGAGCCTTGATCCAAAGGCACGGTATGGTTATCACCGTGACAGTGATAACCGGTTTGCAATAGTAAAAGGCTGGACGACCAGCGAGTGGGACGAATTCCTTTTCGCGTTCGACACCCAGGCGGCACGGTGGGATCGTAAATTCTGGATAATACCGCCAGATGATTTCAATTTATTTGACATTAAGTCCGGGAATTCCAACGTTCGTCCAAACATAGCGTGTGAATTTGATATCGCATATGTCGGCGCGAGCGAGAATCCACACATAAAGGTGCAGGTCGCAAATATTCATGATCCTAACGAATTTTTCCGCTCGCATATGACTTTGTACAGTTCAGAAGGCCGACATCTTGGCGAAATGGCATCGATGGATCCGATAACGGGACTTGTTCGGTCTCACTTCAACTACAGTACGATCGCTCACGAAATCGGGCATGCGATCGGGCTTCCTCACATTGGCGTCATCCGGAGCCGTCCTAAATGCAAGTTGGCTGTTGTGCTCAATGATCTTTCTCTCGCTGACAAGTTAGGTCCTTTGACCGCTGCCCTATACAAGGGCGGAAGTAATTCAAATGTGTGCTATGGCTCTATGTCACCCAACGACGATGCTGAAAACGTTATGGGCATGGGCAGCAAGTTCGCCGTGGAAAACGCGTCGCCATGGCTCGAAAGGCTGCCCTTCCATATTCGAACACCTATCGACATAAAAAAATGGAAAATTTCATTGTCGGAGGCTCCACCAATGAGTTTGGTTTTCAAATAAGCGCGACCGCGCAGTAAACTCGAATCAGGCAAGTTACCTAAATCGATCAAACGAGCGTACGCCGCCGGGCATCGATCCCCTCCGCCCGTACTCGATCCCTCATTAGAAGAAATAACCAAAAAATAGTGAAAGGTTTTCCGGTAACTGCCTTATCAGTTTAAGAAGATGATCCGTTTTGGGCGCGTGGCTTCGGGAGCCGTCACTAAAATGAAAACAACGCAGGACCAAAGAAATCTGCAGCTTACAACCCCGCTGGGGAAGGACTTTCTCCTAATAAACGGGCTTCGATGCACTGAGGGATTGAATCAGCTATTTCGGATCGATCTTGAAATGCTGTACGAAATGGACAAAGAAGGTTTTGAGCCAAAGGTAATTGATCCCAAATCGTTGCTCGGAAATCCAATGGTAGTTGTCGCCCTTCAGGCACAAAAAAGCGACCTGCCCATCGAACGATTCTTTCACGGTATCTGCATCAGCTTCACACAAGGCAGCCGAAATGGCCGCTTCACTACCTATAGGGCCGAACTTGTCCCGAAAGTCTGGCTCCTGACCCAGAGGTCACAGAGCCGCATCTTTCAAAACAAGTCGGTGCCGGAAATACTTCTGGAAATCCTCAAAGGCTTTGACTTCGACAATGAGATCCAGGGCACGTTCGAGCCGCGAAACTATTGTGTTCAATATCGGGAAACCGACTGGGATTTTGCTTCCCGGCTGATGGAAGAAGAGGGGATTTATTATTATTTTGAACATACGGCGACCGGCCACCGCCTGATCCTTGCAAATACTCCGGCTTCTCATCGTCCCTGCCCCAAATTTTCGAAGATACCTTTCGCGTTGGAGCGATCGGAACTAAAGGAGGAATGGATCCCGGCGGTCTATTCATGGTGGGTCGATAATAAAATGCGCACTGGCAGGTACGAGGCACGGGATTTCAATTTTCAACTTCCGACCAATAGCCTTATGGCGGAACATACAAGCGTTTACAAGGTCGGAGGAAACCACCTGCTACAGGTTTACGATTGGCCGGGCGAGTACGCACAACGTTTTGACGGGATCGATCGGGGCGGCGGCGAACAGCCCGCGGAACTGAACAAGGTCTTTATTGACCGTGAACGAACAGTCAAGATCCGCCAGGAGGAGATCGACGTAGGATACAAAACTATCCATGGCGCCTCAAATTGCTGTACTTTGACCGCAGGCTACAAATTTGAGTTAGGAAAGCATCCGACAAAGGAAAACAATATAAATTACGTGCTGGTCAATGTTCTCCACGAGGCAGTACAGTCGCCAAGTTATATCTCAGACCGCCCGGTTGCGAGCGACTATATGGTCAACTTCGCCTGCATTCCGCACGGCGCCGGTCATGCCCCATTCCGCCCGTTAAGAAAGACGCCGAAACCTGTAGTTCAGGGCAGCCAGACCGCATTTGTGGTCGGGCCGGCGGGCGAAGAAATATTCACCGATAAATATGGCCGGGTAAAAGTGCAGTTCCATTGGGACCGAAAAGGTCAAATGGATCTGCGGAGTTCATGCTGGTTGCGGGTGGCACAGATATCGGCCGGGAACAATTGGGGATCGATGTTCATTCCGCGTATCGGAACGGAGGTGATGGTCAATTTTCTCGAAGGCGATCCTGATCAACCTATCATTGCCGGGTGCGTGTATAACCCGGCAAGTATGCCGCCATATACGCTGCCCGATCATAAAACGCGGTCAACCATCAAAACGCGCTCAAGTAAGGGCGGCGGCGGATTTAACGAAATTCGATTTGAGGATAAGAAAGGAAAAGAGCAGATATTTATTCACGCCGAAAAAAATAAGGATATTCGCGTGAAGAATGAATGCATGGAAACAGTTGGCTCGAACCGGCATTTGATAGTAGGCGGCGAACAGCGTGAGAGGGTTTATGGCGACAAGCATCTTCGCGTGGCCGGTGATCTGAACGAATCGATAGAAAGTTCAACGTCGCTTCAGGTCGGCGGCGACAACGATCAAAAGATCGGCAGCAAGTATGCTGTCGAGTCTGGAAAGGAAATTCACTTGAAAGCCGGAATGAAGGTCGTTATCGAAGCCGGTGTTCAGCTTACCCTAAAAGGCCCCGGGGGCTTTATCGATATCGGCCCCACCGGCGTCACCGTTCAAGGAACAATGGTGCTTATCAACAGCGGCGGAAGCGCCGGTTCAGGCTCAGGGGCCTCACCAACCAGCCCCAAGTCGCCAAAAGAAGCCGATAAGGCAGACAGCGGAAAAGCAACAGAAAAGCCACCCGCTCCGCCTCCGCCACCATCACCCGAACTGACGAAGCTTAAGATCGCGGCGAAGAAGGTCAAAAAGCAAAAAGATAAAGGCGGAGCTAAGGGTATGTCGCCCGAGGAACTGGCTAAACTTCTGAAACAAGTACAGGAACTGGTGGACTCTGAACTTGGCAAAATGAAAGTATATAAATATGGTACTAAGGCGATCAAAACAATCCTCGCGGTAAAGGATGGACTTCCCTTTATCGCAAATTCACCGCCAAAAGCACCCGCAACACCTGCCGTTCCAGCAGACAACCTGCCGGAAATCATAGTACTTCCCGACGAGTCGGTTGACCCTTTACAGGAGGCAATAGACCAGCAATATTACGAGAGAGCTAGGACGACAGGCAAACCCGTTACGGCACCTGACGGGTCGACTTATGAGGTCGGGAATGGGTTCCAATCTAAATCCGGTCCAGTAAAACCGCGGAATTCAGAAGGCCCGGAAATAACCGTCCTCCCCGACGAGCCTATCGACCCGACACAAGAAGCGATCGATGAAGAATACTACGAGAAGGCCAGGCAGGCAGGAAAACCCGTTACAGCGCCTGATGGGGCCACTTACGAAGTGGGGAATGGGTTCAAATCTAGATCCTCTCCGGTGAAATCGAAATAAGAAAAGTGAACGGTAAGGTCTTGAAACAGGAACATGAAAATAGAAACTATTAAAGAACATATAAGCGCACGGAATACGTTTCTCTATTGTATTTTGGATGGTGCAACGGTACTGGACCTCCCGCAGCAGCTTTTCAAATATGATCTCCCAAACTTCTGTCTCTTTGGCGGCGATCTTGAATCCAATCTCGCACACGTCGCTCCATACGTAATTTGCGTTCCCGTGGAACACGAATTTACCCAATGGGTGCTGAAAGAAGGCTTTGGCGATGACTGGGGTATTTTTGTCCACGCACGGCGGTCTTTGATCGAAATGCGCCGCCATTTCCGTGGGATCGCAAACAGCTACGACGATAACGGGAATTCACGGGTCTTTCGATTTTACGATCCGCGGGTGCTGCGGGAATTTTTGCCAACATACACCCCGAAAGAACTGACGGCATTTTTCGGAAATGTAGATGCCTTTTTTGCTGAAGCCGAGAATGGCGAGAACCTTATCAGATTTGATTTGAACGACAATGTCCTAACACAAACTGTACTGAATTAATGGAGGAAACGATATGCCGCCAGCCGCGAGATTAGGAGATATGCACACGTGTCCGATGGTCGATTGGTTCAAGCCGCACGTTGGCGGACCGATCGTCGCGCCCTGCACGCCGACCGTTCTGATCGGCTTCCAGCCGGCGGCCCGGGTCAGCGATATGGCAATCTGTGTCGGCCCACCGGATACGATCGCAAAGGGTTCGCCAACGGTTCTGATCGGCGGCTTGATGGCCGCACGGATTGGGGACTCTACGGTTCACGGCGGAGTCATAACTGTGGGAATGCCGACAGTGATCATCGGCGAAGTCGGCGGGCCGGCATAGGCGTCTCCGGAGGAATAAAAAAAACGGGCCCGAAATATTTCGGGCCCGCTTTTTTTACTTTGATCTCACGCTATTTAGGATTAACGGTCAGGAACACGACATTTCCGCCGCGCGATACAAGAAGGAGGATCGGTTTGTCGCCCGCGGTGTTGAGTGCGGACTGGACATCGTCCACGCTTTTGACCGGTTTGCGGTTGATCTCCATTATCACATCACCGCGGTTTATACCGGCTTCGGCGGCCGCTCCGGACGGATCAACCTCGGTCACGACGAGGCCCTCGGTTCCCGCAGGCAGATTGAGCTGGCGAGCTGCCTCGGCGGGGGTGAACTGACCGGAGAGTAGGCAAGACAGTATCAGTACGATGAATTCGTCGCACACGCGCTCAGGACTGGTGCCACTCTTTCGACCTTGCCACGTTTGGGCCGTCTTTGGGCAAGTCTGTCTGATCGTCTGACCTTTAGCTGACCTGCTCTGCGACAAGCGCCTGAGCGCG
>CAUJFK010000178.1 GCA_963169175.1 Acidobacteriota bacterium
AGCCGAATGACGATGCGACGATGGCTGACCGGATCGGTGAACTGCTGGAACAGCCAGCAGTTGCAGAGGCTTTTGGAAAGTGTGGAAAGGAGCGTGTTGCGGAACAATTCTCGACCCGAAGCCAGTTGGAACGTACACTGGAGCTTTATGAACGCGAGATCATGGCGAGAGGCTGATCTTTCTAAATGGGCATGGACAAAATGCGGATAGTTCAGCTCGGGCCCGTCCCGCCGCCGCATGGCGGGGTTTCGACGAATATGCTTGCGATCCACAGGAAACTCATCGAACTCGGCCACGAATCGACGATCATCGATGTGACAGACCGCGGCGGAAAAACGACTGACACACACGTTCTGAAACCGAGGTCGGCCTTTGGCCTGATAAAACTTCTTCTCACGATGGACTGCGACATCGTTCATTACCATTTGGGTGGCGATTTCAGCATTAAACTTGCTGGACTTTCGTTTTTGTGCGGAATTCTCCCGGGGAAGAGATCGGCTCTGACATTTCATTCTGGTGGTTACGCGAGAACCTCGGCAGATATGGCGCGGCATCGTTCGCTGCGCGGATCTGCACTTCGATCGGTCGATCTGCTGATCGGTGTGAACGACGAGATGATAGCTATGTTCAAGGCCTTCGGTGTGAGCGAAGAACGAACGCGCCTGATCCTTCCGTTTGAGCTGAATAATCCCGATCCGTCGGTTCGGCTTCCGGCCGAGTTGGAAGAGCTTAGTACCCGCTTTGATCCGTTCCTCTTGTCGGTCGGCGCCCTCGAAAGGGAGTATGGGAACGAGTTCCTTGTTGAGGCAATGCCTAAACTATTGGAAAGGTTTCCAGACGCCGGGCTAATGATAGTCGGTGCGGGCACGCAACGGGACGCTTTGTCCGATGCGATCAAGAGTCGTGGTTTGGCGGAGCTTATCGTGATGACAGGTAATCTGGATCACCCGTTCGTGCTGCACCTAATAGAACGTGCTGACGTTCTTATGCGATTGACTGATTACGATGGAGACTCGATAGCGGTTAGGGAGGCGTTGTTTCTAGGCACTCCAGTAATTGCGTCTGATAACGTAACACGCCCGGACGGCGTTTTTCTGGTTAAACCTCTGTCCGATCCTGGGCGGCTGGTACAGGCTGTTATTACCGCATGTGAGAGGCAAAATGCGGGCCATTCCGCGGTGCAGGTCGAAACAGGAAACGCGGTGAAGGTAGTTGCGGCCTATCAGGAATTGCTGCAGAAATGATCGCGAAACTGAAAAAGCTTAAGGGCCGGTCGTTTGCCGAGTTAATGTTTCGCGGTAAGCAAACGCTATCCGCGTTGGCGGAACAGGTTGGCCCATTAGCGGAGGCCACGGGACGGGATATCGGCGCTTTTGCGCGATCGCTTCGAGGGAAAGGCCTCGATGCTCCGGCAGACATACTTAAGTATTTTCGCGAGCGTGAGCATTTGTTTTTCCCCTCATTCTCGGATCGGGGCGGAACACTGGCAGCGCTCAAAGAACGTTTCCCGCGCGAGCGAGATGGCATTATCCGGCGTGCCGAAAAGCTCCTGTCCGGATCATATGACCTTCTTGGCCACACAGGCCTTAGCTTCGGCGGGGCTTTGCCTGACTGGCACTTTGATCCGATTGCGCGAAAGCACTCGCCGCTACGGCATTGGTCGCGGTTTGATGAGAACGATCCATCTGAAACCGGGGACAAGAAAGCTATTTGGGAGTTGAACCGGCACCAATATTTCACAACGCTTGGCCAGGCATATTGGATTACGGGTGATGAAACGTTTGCCGACGCGTTCCTGGCCCACGTACAAGACTGGATCGAGAAGAATCCCCCAAAGTTGGGTCTGAACTGGATATCCTCACTTGAGATCGCCTACCGGTCAATATCGTGGATCTGGGCATTTCATTATTTTAAGAATTCGTCGAGCTTTCGTCCGGAAATCTTCGTGAAAATGCTGAACGGCCTCGTTTGCAACGCCCAACACATTGAACGGTATTTATCCACGTACAGCAGCCCGAATACACATCTCACTGGCGAAGCTCTTGGACTATATTTCATCGGAACATTTCTGCGTGGGTTTGCCGGTGCCGAACGATGGGCGAGAATTGGTTACGAGATCCTCATCGGTGAACTTGAACGTCAGATCCGTGCGGACGGAGGCTACGTTGAGCAAGCCACCCATTACCAACGCTATACTGCCGACTTTTATCTCGCGTTGGCGATACTTCGCAGGGCCGAAGGCCGGCGCTTGGACACGGTACATGAGGCGAAACTAGCAAAACTGCTCGAATTTCTGATGTGTTTGGTCCAACCCAATGGAGAGGCGCCGCTGACGGGAGATGAGGACGGGGGACGCCTTCATTTTTTCGATGATCGCGGCATTGCCGATCTCCGACCGACGCTTTCGGTCGGGGCCGCCGTATTCAATGATGGCAGATTGAAGTTTGCATCAGGCGACGCGAGCGTTGAGTTGCTTTGGCTAATGGGCCCGGCTGGTCTGGCGGCGTTTGATGCCCTCAATCGTGTGCCGATGCGTGAAACAGCCAGGGCTTTTCAGGAAAGCGGTGTGTACGTGGTCCGCGACTCTGCCAATTTTGTCGTGATCGACTGTGGACAGCATGGCTTTATGAACTGCGGGCATGCTCATGCGGATGCACTGAGCTTTGTTGCATCATTTCTCGGTATGCCGGTCTTTGTTGACTCAGGAACGTACACTTATACAGCTGACCGCAATGCTCGGGACTATTTTCGGTCTTCATCCGCCCATAATTGTCTCACGGTGAACGGGTCTGGTTCAGCTGAACCCGACGGGCCTTTCTCATGGAAACATTGGCCGGATTCAAAGGTGCTGGAATGGAATTGCGACGATACGGAAGTCGTATTTCGCGGCTTGCATAACGGGTACGAGCGGTTTGGGGTCGAATATGAAAGGGAGTTTCGAATCGGTCGAAGCAGCGGTGTGTTCCTGATCGATAAGGTTCGCACGAACGTTTCAAATAAGTTCACGATAAACTTTATTCTTTCACCTTTGATCGAAGCCGAAATGCATAGCGACGATCGCGTCATCCTGCGGGCAAAAGACGGAAAACAGGACCTATTGGCCATTGTTACAAAAGTGATCGAGAAAACTTCGGGGGACGAGTGTGGAGCGTGGCAGATCGAGCCGGCGCATATATCGCCTCGATATGGAATGCTGGTTCCGACTACAAAGCTGATATTCTCAATAGATCGGAATGCGGATTTTGAGGTAGAGAACAGATTTGTTCTGTCACGGACGAACTGATGCATGTGCGGAATTAACGGAATTGTCTTTACGAAGGACAGCGGGCGGAGCGTTGATCGGGACCGGCTTGGCAGGATGCGTGACATTCTTGGCCATCGCGGCCCCGATGCCGCAGGCATCTTTGTCGACGGCCGCGTCGGACTTGGGCACCGGCGGCTTTCGATCGTTGATCTTAAATCAGGCGATCAGCCGATGTTCAGCGACGACCGATCATTGGTGATCGTTTATAACGGCGAGGTCTATAACCACGCGGACCATCGCGAGGAGATGATCGATCGCGGCCATCGTTACCATTCAACTTCTGATACCGAAACGATCCTCAACCTTTATAAAGAATTTGGTGTTGAATGCGTCCACCGGCTTCGGGGGATGTTTGCGTTCGCGATCTGGGATGAAAATAAGCAAGAACTTTTTATCGCCCGCGACAGGCTGGGGGTCAAACCGCTTTACTACGTTCACGACGACAACGGGAACGTCTTTTTTGCTTCCGAGATCAAGGCGTTGATCGAGGCTGGTGCGATCACGCCCGGATTGAATTTTTCGGTCCTGCCGGAACAGTTGGCAAATCACGGCACGAGCTATGACGAGACCTTGTTCGAGGGTGTTCGCCGGCTGCTTCCGGGGCACTGGTTGAAATGGCGAGACGGCCGAATAACGATCGAGAAGTTCTGGGACCTTGAGTTTGATCCGAAGCATATTTTTCCGGATGAAGATACGGCAGTTAGCGAATGGTTCGAGATGTTTCGCGAATCGGTACGCCTTCGACTTATGTCGGATGTGCCGCTTGGAATGTTCCTCTCCGGCGGCATCGATTCATCGGCGATCGTCGCGGTAATGTCGCAGCTTGTTGATGAACCGATCAAGACATTTTCTGTCGGCTTTGCGGAACAGGAGGCCAATGAGTTCAGCTTTGCCCGTCAGGTCGCACAAAAGTTTAATACAGACCATCACGAGATAACGATCACGCCCGATCAGTTTTTTGAAGCGCTCCCTCGGCTTGTTTGGCACGAGGACGAACCTCTCGGGTTCGAGGCTTCGGTTCCGCTCTATTTTGTTTCAAAGCTGGCCCAGGAACACGTAAAAGTTGTGCTTACCGGTGAGGGAAGCGATGAGACCCTCGCTGGTTATGCTCGATACCGAAAGGCGTTGATGCTGCTTGGTTACGGCGAAAAATATGAGGCATTGACGCCGGACTTTGTTCGCGGTGCGGTGAGGTCGGGCGTCGCGGCCTTGCCCGGCCGGCTGAACAAGAAGCTGACCCGCACGTTCCTTTCCCGAGACGCCGATATTGAAAATCTTTTCTTTGACAACTTTGCCATTTTCGGGAAAGAGCAACAAAGTGGATTATTCACGTCCGCGACGGCGGAAAAGATCGGCAACACCAGCCCATATCAGAATCTGCACCGCTGGCTCAATGAGGTTGAAGCGGAAAGCCTGCTTGACCGGCTGTTGTATGTTGATACGAGATCGTATCTGCACGAGCTATTGATGAAACAGGACCAGATGTCGATGGCTGCGTCTATCGAAAGCCGTGTACCGTTCCTCGATCACAAACTTGTCGAATTTGCCGCCCGGCTTCCCGAAAAGATGAAGCTCCGCGGACATGATACAAAGTGGATACTGAGAAAAGCGATGCAAGGGATACTGCCGCCGGAGATACTCGACCGGCCGAAGATGGGCTTTCCGGTGCCGCTCGGCAGTTGGCTTCGCGGGCCGTTTAGAAACATGGTCGATGAATATATCCTTAGCGAACGAAGCCTCAGACGCGGTATCTTCAATGCAAAAGCATTAAAGCATCTAGTGGCCGAGCATGATGCGGGCGAAGATCATACTGCCAGGATGTTTCGGCTAATGAATCTCGAGATCTGGCACCGAATTTTCATTGACGGCGAAACGCCGGAGCGAACGAGTTAGTGTGCCGCAAAGGCAACAGATAGATATTTATCCAATGTTGGTCGCTGCTGCAGAACCAAATGTGAATAAGGAAACGGGCGTACTTCGCGGCCGCGATATCCTTTGCTTTAGTCACGACTGGAGTGGAGATCCGCTATCAAAAACACATTTGATGCGCATCCTTGCGCATGAAAATCGAATTCTATGGGTAAATGCTATCGCAAACCGCATGCCGACGGCCGCAAAAAAGGATATGGCTCGCATCTTGCGCAAATTGGCTGCGTTTGCTGAGCCGGTAAAAGAGGTTGAGCCGAACATTTTTGTTCTTAACCCTTTGGCAATTCCAGCGTATGGTAACGCAGCGATTCGCGGTTTTAATCAACGGTTTCTGCGTTCGCAGGTCCTTAAGTCAATGCGTCGCCTGCGGTTTAGGCGTCCGATCAATATGGTATTCAATCCCGCGGCTGGGCTTCTTGCGGGCAAACTTGGCGAAGAGACGACAGTCTATTATTGCGTTGACGAATACACAGCGTTCACAGGTGTTTCGAACGGGCTGAAGCAGATCGAGGACGCCTTGTTCCGAACCGCCGATCTCGTTGTGGTTTCGGCCGAAAAACTTCTTGAGTCAAAGAAGGCGTTAAACGTCAACACACATCTTATTCGCCATGGGACTGACTGGAAACATTTTCGCGGTGCCATCGAACCGGAAACTCAGATCCCCGCTGAGATAGCATATCTCCCCCGGCCGATCATTGGTTTTCACGGCTTGCTTGCTGATTGGGTAGATTACGAATTGATCCGAAAAACGGCTGAGAGATATTCGGGCGGTTCCGTTGTTTTGATCGGCAAGATCGCCGTTGACGCAGAAGAAAAGATCAAAGTGCTCAACGGAGCAGAAAACATCCATTTGCTTGGCCGCAAGCCGTACGCCGATCTGCCCGCATACTGCAAGGGGTTTGACGTGGCGATTAATCCATTCGTGATCAATGAACTGACGCTCGCCGCAAACCCGCTGAAGGTTCGTGAATATCTGGCCGCTGGCTTGATGGTTGTCTCGACCGACATTCCGGAGGTACGCATCCTGGGAAACTGCCTGGTGGCCGCCTCGCATACCGATTTTCTTGAGAAGATCGAAACGGTCCTTTCTTCTGCCCGTTCGCGGGATGAGATATCCGATTCCGTCAGGCATGAAAGCTGGGAGGCAAAGATCGAAGAATTAAGGGGATTGATTGAACGTACCGAAGGCAAGAAAGAATAGACGGCTGTTGATCGCCCTTGGTTTTGCCGTTTTGGCCGCCTTGTGGATCGCGTTGGCGCCATTTTTGGCTGACGCGCTTGTAGTGGAGAGGCCGATCGCGCGGGCCGATGCGTTCTTGATCTTGAGCGGAGCGGCAGACTACGCACAGCGGGCCGACGGTGGTGCACGTGCATTTCAGGATGGGTTGGCCCCGCGGATTCTCATTACCGATGACAACGAGCGCGGAGGCTGGGACGACCGGACGCAAGGTAACCCGTTCTTCATCGACCGGATGGAAGGAATGCTTAAGGCGGCGGGAGTGCCGGCGGGGGCTATCGAAAGGCTCCTCGGTAAGGTACACGGCACGGACGATGAGGCCGAACTTGCTGTTCGGACAGCAACGGCTCGTGGGTATCGATCCATTTTGATCGTCACATCAGATTATCACTCGCGCCGAGCGCTCTGGGCCTTTGATAAGGCCGCGGCTGACAACGGAGCTGATCTGACGGTCGGTCTTATTCGCTCGCCCTCGGGGCCGCGGTATCCGGGCCGGTACACCTGGTGGATGACACGGCGGGGCTGGCGGACGGTTGGTGCGGAATACGTGAAGTTTGGCTACTATTGGTTGTTTTATTGAGATTTGAACGAATGCTCACTGTGCCAGCAAATACCGGCCCCAATGAGGTGGCCTTCGAACATGCACGCGAAGTAGCGCGCGGCAAACGGTTCGAGTTCGGTCGGAATTGGGCCGCATTTCTAACTGTCCTTGACGAAGACCGCATCATTCGTGCCGAACGGTCCTTGGCCGAAATGCTTGAAGTGGACGACCTGGCCGGCCGAACTTTCCTTGATATTGGATCGGGTAGCGGCTTGTTCTCGCTTGCGGCCCGCAGGCTGGGCGCCCGGGTCTTCTCTTTTGATTTCGATACAAACTCGGTTGCTTGTACACGCGAGTTGAAACGCCGTTATTTTGCGGATGATCCCGATTGGACGGTCGAACAAGGATCTGTTCTCGACAAGAATTATGTATCAGGGTTGGGTCCGTTCGATATTGTTTACTCGTGGGGTGTGCTCCATCACACCGGTGAAATGTGGAAGGCCCTTGAACATGCGGCAATTCCGGTGACTGAGGGCGGGTCGCTTTTTATTGCAATTTACAATGATACCGGCTCACAGGCAGAACGATGGCGGTGGATAAAATCAACCTATTGTAAACTCCCGCGCGTTCTGAGATCTCCGTTTGCGGCGCTGGTTTCGATCCCTGACGAATCAAAGCGATTCATGAGTTTTGCTCTTCGCGGAAAACCGCAAGGATATTTCTCACACTGGAAAAATTACCGGAACGCCCGCGGGATGAATCGCTGGCATGACATCATCGACTGGGTCGGCGGCTACCCGTACGAAGTTGCGGGGCCATCGGCATTATTCGAATTTTTCAAAGAACGCGGATTTGCCGTCACGGCAATGAAATGCGACAACGTCGGACTTGGGTGCAACGAAATGGTTTTTCGGCGGATCAAGAAGTGACCATTGCCGATTTAGCCGTGTGCGACATTTTTGGCCGGCAGATTATTGTTAGTGATGTTCGTGTCTTCATTTCGTGGGTTTCGTGGAAATGGGCGGCGTTCGGTACCACGAAACCCGCGAATCAAAGAGGCGAAAATTCACGAAAAGACTGAGGCCAACTGCGGACTTTTAGATCTGAAAACGATATGTTGATCACAATAGTCGCGGGAGCGCGTCCTAATTTTATGAAGATCTCGCCTATTATCAAGGCGATACAGGCAGAACGTGCGCGCGGCAGTCTTATGGACTACCGGCTTGTTCACACGGGCCAGCACTTTGATCAAAAGATGAGCGGCGAGTTTTTTGCGCAGCTTGGGATCCCGGAGCCGAACATCAACCTTGAATGCGGCGGCGGCACACAGGCGGAGCAAACGGCGGCGGTGATGGTCAGTTTTGAACGCGAGTTAGAGGCAAATAGGCCGGATGTAGTGATAGTTGTTGGCGATGTGACCTCGACAATGGCCTGCACGATCACAGCAAAGAAGCTTTGCGTTCCCGTTGCTCATGTAGAGGCGGGCATTCGTTCGGGTGATATGACAATGCCGGAAGAGATAAACCGGATCGTAACTGACAGCATTTGCGATCGCTTCTTCACAACAACCCGGCAGGCAGGGCAGCTTTTGCAAAGGACCGGCGTCAGCGATGAGCGTATCCATTTTGTGGGCAACACAATGATCGATACGCTGTATCAAAATCTCAACCGATTAGATCAGCCGCCGTGTTGGGACTTGATCGGCCTTCGCGAAGACGAGTACTTTCTTCTCACGCTGCATCGCCCGGCAAACGTTGATGATCCAGAAACGCTCGTCAGCTTTCTCACCGAGGTTATCAGCGGCGCAAATGATCGTAAAGTGATCTTTCCGGTACATCCGCGAACACGCAGAACGCTCGAATTGACCCGGTTCAATGATGGACGCCTCGTCACGATCGATCCGCTTGGTTATCTTCAATTCATCTACCTGCTCAAGCACGCGACGGCCGTTATTACGGATTCAGGCGGCATCACCGAGGAAGCGACGATACTTGGGATTCCGTGCATGACACTGCGTGATTCGACAGAACGGCCTGAAACCGTTGAGATCGGCACGAATGAACTCATAGGTACCGATCCGCGGAGATTATCGGTATACTTTAAAAAACTTGCCGCGGGAAACTGGAAGAAGGGTGAAATTCCAGAACTCTGGGACGGACATACAGCCGAACGCATCGTTGAAGTCTTAGGGCGAATATATTCGGACGCTGTCGAAAATGCGAACGCGGCCCGCGTCGAATGATCGCTGATTCAGTTTTCCCGCCGCAAAACGATTTAATGCGCTTGATCCTGCTATTAGCAAATATCCTATGTTTGGTCTTTTCCGGATCGATGACCGCGAGTTGCTCGGGACATGTTTCCGGAACTCCGTTAGAGATCTCAGGCAAGACAATTACTGTCCGTAAGGGAGGCGACTTTCAGGCCGCGTTGGAGAAGGCAGCTCCGGGTGACACCATTGTTCTCGAGGCCGGTGCGACATACAGCGGATCTTTCAAATTGCCAAAAAAGCCGGGCAGCGAATTCATAACGATCCGCTCGTCCTCCGCCGACGCTGAACTGCCTGCAGCCGGTGTTCGGATAGATCCCGCCAAATACAAGGATCGGCTTCCCAAGATCATATCTAATGTGAGAGGCGAGCCGGCCATCCTCGCGGAGAACGGCGCGCATCATTTTCGATTTGTCGGCATTGAATTTGGGCCGACTATCGAAGGGCTTTATGACATCATCAAGATCGGGAGTGGACAGGAAAAGAATGCCGAGATGCTGCCGCACCATATCGAATTCGACCGCGTGTGGATCCACGGAAGTGAGATGGAAGGCCAGCGGCGCGGCATTGCGGCCAACGGCAGGCACATTCGCGTGGTTAACAGCTACATCTCAGATATCAAACGAAAAGGGGACGAAAGCCAGGGCATCGCGGCGTGGGCGACAGACGGGCCGATCGAGATAATCAACAATTATATCGAAGGTGCCGCTCAGAGCATTCTCTTTGGCGGTGCGGGATCGGAGCTAAAGCTTGTGCCGACGGATTGCATTGTTGATTCGAACCATCTCAACAAACCGCTGGAATGGAAGGGAAAGGATTGGGTCGTCAAGAATATTTTCGAGATCAAGAACGGGCGGCGTATCAAGGTCACGAATAACCTGATGACGAACAACTGGGCAATGGGACAGGACGGCAACGCGATCCTTTTCACGACGCGTGCGGACAACGGCAATGTCACGATCATTGAAGACATCGAATTTAGCGGAAACATCGTTCGCGGAACGGGCGGCGGGATGAACATTCTTGGCAGTGAGGGTTCGGGCGGCCACCGGTTGACGATCCGCAATAATATATTTGACGACATCGATGGCCAGAAATGGGGCGGCGGCGGCCATTTTATGAAGGTTACCGATTGGGATGGTATGGTGATAGAAAATAATACCGTCCGGCAAAAGAACAACATCACCGTCGCGTATGGTGAGCCGATCAAGGGATTCGTCTTTCGTAACAACATCATATATGAGAATGAATACGGTTTTTTCGGCGACGGTACTGGTGTCGGGCAACCGGCGATCGATCGATTTTTTCCCGGCGGAAAGATAACCGGCAATTTGATCATCGGGGGGATCAAAGATCGATATCGTGAGGCGAACACTTTCCCGC
>CAUJFK010000179.1 GCA_963169175.1 Acidobacteriota bacterium
TCGCCGACGATCCGACGCGGCCTGATACGGTCCGGGTCGTCAACACCTGCGGTGCCTGCAGGATCATCCGCGTCAGCCGCCGTTACAAGAATGGCTCGGTCAAGACAAAGGAATTCAAGATCAAGCCAAAAGCCCAAAAACGGTTTCTGAAACAGCCGGACACGGAGATCATCGTCGAGGGCGAATTTGTATGTCCAAAAGGTTAGTTTTGCTGCGGGCGATTTGAAGGTTGCCGCTGTCAGTTAATCAAATGCCGATCAGAAGGCAGCTTCTGATCGGCTTTTGTTGTCAGAGTTCTGCGGTGCCTTTTTACCAGGCACCGGCGTTGGTTTATTGATAGAACCAGAAGTTCAGCGACCTGGTAGAGCCGTCTTTCAGGGTCATGTCGAACTGCCGGCACGTACCCGCCCAGGCTGCACTCGTCTGCCAGTACATTGTGTACTGCCCGGCCTGGTAGAACAATCCGGGTGAAAGCGTAGCTGGAGCCGACCCACCGATCGGGCTTCCCGCCGGACAAGCGACCTGCCGCGACGACGGCGAACCTGATGCGAATATGTTCAAACCGCGGTTGCCGCCAAGGCTGAACCTGATCGGCGTTGTGTTTCCGGCCGTCATATAGTTTATCCCCGGCTGGTTCACGATCACACGCCCGGTAAAGCCGGCGAACGGATACAGCACGGTTACCGTAAAGGTTGCCGTCGAAGTATGGCCGCCGGAATCTGTCGCAGTCACATTCACAGTGGTCGTACCCACGTTAAATACCGAACCCGAAACCGGACTTGTAGTCACCGTAACGCCAGGGCAGTTGTCCGTCGCCGTCGGCAGCGGGAATGTCACCGGCATTGATGTCGCCGAACCGTTCGGCAGCGTCGCAACCACGTTAGCGATCGGGTTGATAGTCGGTGGCGGATCGACAACGGTAACCGTCGCGTTGGCCTGCGACTGTGCTCCCTGACTGTCGGTGACGGTCAGGATGACGTTGGTCGTCCCGATCGGGAACGGGCCGGAAGGCGTAAGGGTCATCGACACAATGTCGGCCGGGCCATCCGGATCGAACGAACCATTGTTCACGGCCGATGCCGGAACGTTCGCGGTCGTACACGTGCTCGCATTTACCGTGACGTTCTGTGCTATCGCTGTCGGCACGTGATTAGGATTGTCACACGGTGTGAGGGCAACACCGCTAACATTCAGGTTATAGTTAACGCCTATTCCGGCTCCCGAATCTACTTCGTTAACAACGATCGTAAATGTCTGGCCCGCTGTTACGTTGAACGAATACGTTCTGGACGCCGAACTCGCACCCGCATCCGCAAGATAGTTCGCGGTGATATTTGACGGATCAAATCCTGCACTGCTGTAGGCAGTAGAGAAAAGCCGTATCGCATTTGCTCCACTCAACGTTACAGTTACGCATCCTGAACTCACCGCTGTAAAAACATACGCGTCATATTGCCGCGTCCCCGTTCCGAATGTGGTCGGAGCGGGCTTAGGTGCCGCACATGTCGAGATAACGCTGTTGCGGGTCAGGCGCAGGTTCTGCAACCCGGTCGTCGCCGTATAACCATTGCCGGCGGTTGGCGCGGTTGTGTCCAGTGTACTGTTGATGCTGATATCCTGAGCGGTTTCGATGCTGAATGTGAGAACTTGTGTCCCGGCGCCGCCCGAATAATTGACGGTAAGCGTGAAATTGATCACCGTTCCGCAAACAAAACCGTCCTGGAGGGTAAATCGCCACGGAGTCGAATTTGAACCCGTACCCGTGAATGCGGCGAGGTCCGCATAAGAACGGACATTTGGGTTCGAGATCGTTACGCCCGGCGTGGTCGTGGTCAATGTCGCCGTAATTCCCGTCGCGTTCGATGGACCGATGTTATTAAGGACCGCATTAAGCGTAGCTCCTTCACCGCCCTCCAGTTTTCCGTCTCCGTCGCCCGGGGCTTCGGCCGCTGCGGTCGCGCCCAATTCGAGGAACGCAGGGCCGGCAATGCCCAAAGAGCTGATCGCGGGGATCGGCATAAAGATACCGGCACCCGAATCTCTGTCCGTCCCGGCGGCTTCGATGTCGATCGCCGTACTTGTCATCGCATTGTAAAGCTGTGTGCTGGTCGAGCCCGGGCTGGCCGCTTTCAGAAGCGCCATCATTGCACCGGCCTGCGGCGCTGCGGCCGAGGTACCAAAGAATGGAATAAATCCAGGTGTGGTGGTTGTCACACCATCAGCCGCGGTGATGTCCGGCTTTTGCAAAACTTCACCGCCGGTGGAAGAAACGTTACCGGGCGTTATCAGCGTGCCATCCGCGTTATAGAAGATGCGCCGCGGCCCATCAGAGCTGAATTGCTCTACCACATTGGCCGCACTGTGAGCGTTCGGAAACGGGCCGATGGCCGCGTTGTTCTGCGCTGGGCCGGCGGGCGTAGCTGCCACGCTGATCGTGTCACGGCCCGCGTTGTGGCCATAAACAACGCCCGCGGTCGAGATAGCCAGTACGCCGCGGTTTGTGTTGAGATGGAGAAACCGGCTTGCCGCCGCTGCTTTTTTGACGATGACAATTCGCTGACCTGCCGTGCGGTTTCCGATATCTTCGACCGGATCGTCATTTCCATCCTGCGTATTTGTACCGGCCGCAACAACGGCGGTCCCGGCCGTGTTCAGCGCATAGACATCGTAATCATTGCCCGAACCGCCAAGCGGATCAGACCATTTAAGCAGGACACGGCCGTTTACCGTCAAAAGATTGCTGGTGGCCCCGCCGCCGAAATCATGTATCTGATTGCCCGCGGGAAGCGGCGCAGAGGTAGGGCCGCCGTCGGCAAAATCGCCTTCCCATGCTCCGGCAGTGTTGTCATTCTTGTTGCCGGAGTTGGCGGCGGACGAGAAATACAATGCGCCTGCCTGGGAACCAACGGTCACGTCCTTCACAGCTTGAACGACAATTCCGCCATTTGTCGGAGCGATGATGGAAGCATCCTGCCCGTCCTGAAACGGTGTTTCTACAAAATAGGAAATGTCGTCAATGATTATGTCGCAGCCTGCGGTCCGCAGGGCTTTAATATTTGTGGCGAACTGCGTGATGCTCGGCAAAGCGGTCGCATAAAAAAGCTGTGCACCTGGAGCGACATCATGCACGATCTCAAGCATCGCCGTTCCTTCGTCACCGCTCCCGGCCTGTCCCGGCAGGACCGTAACTGTCGCGGGAAGATCGCCGGTCGCCTGCCTTGCGGCAAGCGTGGCCACGCCGTTCGAAATGACGCCGATCTTAATTCCCGTGCCGTCTGTATTGAAGATCTGCCGTGCGACGTCCGCACGATGGGTCCTGTCGCTCTCAGCAACAACGCTGCCCGCGAACCTTCGCTTGGCCGCAAGGGTTTTAGATAGATATTCGCGCACCTTGGCAGATCGTTCCACAAAGTTCGCCGACGAATCAGTTCGAACCATTGAGGATGAAATATTCCCCGATGGCTTCATGGCCGGTGCGTCAACTTCTACCGGCGGCTCTTCCTTGTTCGTGGTGTAGTCAAGCAGCGGCTGAATGAATTCCACGTCATCCCGCGCGGCCAGTGCCTCTACATCGGAGAGTTGGATCTGGGCCGTAATGCTGTGATATTGCGGGAAAACGGAAATTATCTTGGCATTCATTCGCCTTAGCTGGCCGAGCAGCTGCTTGGTCACGCGGGCGGAGATATCGACCGCCACAAAGCCCTTTGGATCAACTTCGACGCGAGTTTCCAGAGTTGGAACATCCGACGCGACCGGAAGCCCACGCCGCATCAGGGATTTATAGAGCAACTGGGAATCGATCTTTCGCTGAACCAGTGTCCGCGATTCTTTTTCCTGCTGGAGAGCGGCGATCTGGCGGGCGGCCTCCGGGCTGATCCCTTTGACCTGCTTCACCTGCGCTCTTGACGCTGTGGTATCGTCCTCGGTCTGGGCCGACGCGACATAGAGTTTTCCGGGAATCAGGCCGCTTGCCCAAAGCATCGAAAAAAAGCCGATGGCAAGCAGAGCAAAGACCATGGCCCGATAATTACGCTTTGTCGTTTTACGTTTGGTGGTGGTGGTTGTGGTTCGCTTCATTGTTATTTCTCCATTCCGAGGAATACAAGCGGGTAGGGTTCGCTTGTATCCTTGCATCCACCGCCATCAGGCATGGATCGCTTCGCCTAACTTCTTACAAACTTTGGCCTTTGTGAACTGAGACCTTTCTTAAGGACTGTGAATGAAAATAGTCTAAATCGTAATTCCAGCCGAAAATCTTGTCAAATTACTGAGAACTAGTCGGTATGCTGGCATTCAATAAGAGACAAAAGCGCCGATTCGCGTCCGGGTGCGTTCAGGCCCAATAATTCCGGTCTAACGAGCGATAATTTATTGCTTCGCTGATGTGCGTTGTCTCGATATTTTTACTTCCCGCAAGATCGGCAATC
>CAUJFK010000180.1 GCA_963169175.1 Acidobacteriota bacterium
GGTCTAGCGAAATGATAAGGTCATTCTTGCTTATCTGATCGATCTTCCGTTTGTCACCACTGATAACGACGTCGAGTTCCTCGACGGTGGATGTAGCGTCAACGTTTTCAGAATAACGAAGTGCAAGCGGAATTCCGTTCATTCTCTGCACCGCCGGTTGGCTTAGGCCCGTCACGCCCATCCAGAGCGCAAAGGTAATTATTAGGGCCATAAGCTTCATCAGCCAGTCTTCGAGAAACACCTTCCGAAGAATGTTTTTGATAAAGAGCCCTAATTGCTGGCCTTCCAAACGTTTTTCAGTGCGTGACGCCATTCTCAAAAGGTCCGTGGGTTTCTATATCACCCGACCGTTATTTCGCTATCGGCCTCCTTCATTGCTTTTGCCGGTTCGCGCTTGGCGATGGTCGCCGGTATTTCCATGGCCTCAAGCAGAAGCTTGCGCAATGTTGTCGTGTCAACGTTCCGTATCAAATGTCCCGCGGCGACGTACGTGATCAGGCCGGTCTCTTCGGAAACGACGATCGAAATTGCGTCAGAGCCTTCGGTTATCCCGATGGCCGCGCGGTGGCGTGTGCCCATTTCGCGCGAAACCTCGGGGTTCTTTGTCAGCGGCAAAAACACCGAAGCGGCGGCAAGGCGTTCGTTCTGGATAATCACCGCGCCGTCATGCAGCGGGGTTGACGGATTGAAAATGGTAACAAGCAGGTCATAACCGATGGTTGCGTCAAGCTGTACGCCTGAATCGACAAAGTTGCGGAGGCCAACGTTACGTTCGATCACGATCAAAGCACCAGTTTTCTCGGATGCGAGCGTAGTCACGGCCAGGACGATCTCATCATAAACGCTGCCCCCGAACTGGCCTCGCTGCCGCCGCAGTATCGGAAGCCGCAGCCGATTTGCAAAATATATCAAAGCCTGCCGGATCTCTGATTGAAACAGAACGATGATCGCAAACCCGACATAAACGACCGCGTACCTTAAAACAAATTCGAGCGTTGCGAGGTCCTGGGCGATCGACAGCCAGTAGAGCAGAAACAAAAGAACGAGCCCGACGATCGTGGGAACGGCGCGTGTGCCGCGGAGCAGCTTTAGCACCACATACACGATGATAAAGACAAGCACAATGTCCACGACATTGCGCACGCTGTTTATCGCCGGAATGTAGTTGCTGATCTGCATTAGTTCAACCTGGCCGACCGCGCGGGGCAAAGAACCGCCTTTCCGATACAGCTCTCCACGCTAAGAATATCACAGGAAGTTCCGACGACCCGCGAGAGCTTGGCACGGAGAACAAATTTGACCGTTCGTTGCTGTTGCGGCCGAGAGGAGGAGAAGTTTTTGGACTGATCGCCCGGGCATGATCTTACGGCCGCCGCCTCGCGCGTCCGCCCGAAATGAATCCGACCAGTTTGCCTTGGCTGTCCACAACACCGAGAGCACCGGTGCCGTTCTCGGCCATCATCTCGCGAGCTTCGGATAGGGATGTGCCTACCTCAACGAACATTTCAGACGTGACCGGCCGCATCGCATCTCCGATTCGGGACTGCCGCCATGATTCACGCGGCAGTGCCCGCATATCCTCAAGTAAAAAGATGCCGTAAAGCCGCTTTTCGTTGGCGACCGGATATGCTGCATACCGGTTCATCGGCAAAAGTTGGTCAATAAATGCCTGAAGCGTTATGTCCGGTGGCAGCACGGGCGGCAGCAGCATCACGTCATCGACCAGCCTGTGGCCGGCGGCCTGCACAGCGGCAATGATGCTGCGGGCTGAATCAAACAGAAAGAAGCCGGTCAGCATCGCCCAAAAGCCGGCAAAGATCTGCCCGCGGCCTACCGCAAGGAACAGCCCGACCACCATCAGCCCGATAGCGATCGCCTGGCCCGACCGGCCGGTGAGAATGGTGGCCTCATCCAGATCGCGGCCGCTGCGCCATAGATAAGCTCGAAGCAAGCGGCCGCCGTCAAGCGGATAACCGGGCAAAAGGTTAAAGACCGCAAGCAGAAAGTTCGCAAGGGCGAGAAGAAAAAGCAGATCGCGAAGCACGTCAAGTTCGCCGGTGTTCGCCAATGCCATCAGCAAAACGAACATCACCGCAAGTGCAAAGCTGGCCACAGGCCCTGCGATCGCAATGCGAAACTCGGCACGCGGCGTTTGCGGTTCGCGCGCAAAACGGGTCAGCCCGCCAAACGGATGAAGAACGATCTCGACCACCTCAAGCCTTTCAAGCCTGGCAATAATGGCGTGGGCTAATTCATGCAGAAAGATCGAGAGGAAAAATATCAGCGTAGTTGCCGCTCCGAGCCCTATACTTGCGGCCCAGTTTCGAACCTGCGCGTTTATGCTGGCCGCGGTTACCGCGGTCATCAGCGCGAGCACAACGAACCACCGTCGATCCGCCCGCACTGGTATTCCGGCAACGCAAACAAGTTCGACCGGCCGCCTTATTCCTTTAAACAATTGCATACCGGCCCTCGGCCCGATGCGTCAGATCATTGGTCGGCAGCGGTATCATGCAGTGTTCCGGCCACATCATCGCCGAAATCCTGCACCTGATTGTTGCCCGCCAAACGGCTTGGCGGATCTTCGACCGGCTCAAGCGGACTCTGATCGACCAATTTCCCTTCAGAAAGATATTGCTCGCTGCGCGGCTTTTCATTCGGTTCCATCATGTTTTTACACTCGGTAGCA
>CAUJFK010000181.1 GCA_963169175.1 Acidobacteriota bacterium
GAGTATAGGCTAACCTTTGGGCATATAGCTTTCGAAAATTTTTATATAATAATTCTCACGAAGCGAGGCCATTAACTGATTCATGGCTATTGGTGCACGTTCCTGAAAAATGGCAACGCGGACGGCACTCTCGTCGAAAAACGACTCGCTGCTTGCCGATTCGCGGGCGTCGATCTTGAGAATGACCACGCCCAGGTTATTTGCCTCTATCGGGTCGGTCACGTCGCCGGGCTTGCGGTCTTTTATGGCGGTCGTGATGATGTCAGAAAATTCTGAGGGCTTTACCTTTTCAACCTTTCCTTTGCCTTGCGTTACCACGCCGGGATCTGAATTCTCAGACTGCAGTTTTGCAAAATCGCCGCCGCCGCGGAGTTGAACGACAAGCTGTTTTGCCTTTTCACGAACGGCGTTCTCATCGCGGCCGGCAAAGCCGAGAAATATTTCACTGAACGAGACTGTCTCAGGTTTTGTGAACCGGGCCTTGTGTTTTTCGAAATAATCGCGAAGTTCCTTGCCGCTCGGCTTCCAATATTCCTTTTGCTGGACCTCCTTTTGGACGACCAGGTCTTTGATCGCCTGCTTTCGCCACATTTCGCGGATCGTGGCAGGATCGACACCCTGTTTTTCCATTTCCTGATGAAGCTGATCGAGGTTCTTCATGCCGTACTGCTTCATCATTTGAACAAAGCGTTCGTTCACGGCCGCGTCAGCCTCGGAATCAAGGCCGAGTTCCTTGGCCTTTTGAACAAGCAGCTCTTCATTGATGAGGTTTGCGATCAGCTCACCGCGTTTTTCGTCCACCTGTTTCTGGGCGTCCTCGCGTTTCTTGCCATTCTGGACCTCAAGGTCAACGATATCTTTCGCTTCGCGATTTATCCTTGAAAGCGTAATAACGCCATCGTTGACCTGGGCGACCACCTCGTCAACGACGCGTTCCTCTGTTTCCTGCGCCGATACGGCAAGCCCGGCCGCAAAGACGACCGCCAGTATCAAAAAGATCGAATAAATATGCTTCATGTATTGCTCCTGCCGGCCGGACAAGAACTTGTCGGTCGGAGATCTGTGCGTTCGAACTAGGCTTTTGATGCAATAAATTGCGGTCGAGTTTCTTGGCCGTTGATCGAAATGCCAATTAACGGAAGCCGAGTTCATTGAACCTTTATTGATAATAGCAGGTCTTTCGCTCAAACCCGCCCTGGATAATGAAGAAAAAGTGTTCTGAATGCAAGCTGGTAAACTACCCGACCGCGGCGGTGTGCGCCCGGTGCGGCGGACACCTGGACGGGCCGTATGGAGCTGAACGCAAACGTTCGACGTATCTGCGCCGCGTTGTTGTTTTTGTTATGGTCTTTGCGGCGGCGGTCACCGGCTTTTACTTCTCGCTCGCGTTATCGGCAAAACCGCTTGATCTCGACCAGAGGCGGAGCATCAATGCCGCGATCGATCTGCTTGAATCCAAAGGGTTTACAAGGGAAGTATTTCTGCTGCGGAGACTTGCCGCCTATCGGTCAGAGGACAATTGGCTGAACGCGTCGGTCGAAAAAGAAAACGCATTTGCGGCAACAAATTTCCCATTCGAGATAGTTACGATATATCCCGATTTTTTCCGCTATCCGGCGGACGATGTCGAACGGGCCGCGATCTTGCTGCATGAGGCGAAGCACCTTGAAGGGGCCGATGAAAAGACGGCCTACGAGTTCGTTTGGCGGAGCCGCGAGAAGCTTGGCTGGACGACAGCAGGCTATCGCCACTCGGAAATACTCACCCAGGTAAGAAACCAGACCCGCGAGGCGGTGCCCGGCCTTTTTGTGTGCGACATAAACCCGTTTGGCGATTGTACCGAACGGCGTTAGCCGCGAATTCGCTCCAGGGCCGATCTGATCGAGCGGATCGGATTTTCCGGGTCCGCCGTAAGGCGAAGAATGCCGCTTGGCGAGAAGGAAACGCCGGGCATTTCTTCTAGTAATATCATCAGTTTTTCCGGAGCTATTCGCGCGGTATCGGACAATTTTACAGCATAGCCTTCTTTTGACCTGTCTATCGATGCGAGCCGCATCCCTTCGGCAAGTTTTCTTAATCGGCCATATTCGAACAGGTCTTCGACCGAAGGCGGAATGCGGCCGTACCTATCGGCGAGTTCGGCATGAATACGCAGCAATTCTTCCTCGCTTTCGGCGGACGAAATGCGTTTGTACGTTCGCAGACGCTGGCCGGCCTCGGAGATGTATTCCTTTGGGATAGACACATCGATGCCCAGATTGATCGATACGCTCATCTCATCCGCGATCTCATCACCCTTAATTTCAGCGATCGTGCGTTCGAGCATTTTTGTATAAAGATCGAAACCAAGGGCGTCAAGATGCCCGGATTGCTGGCCGCCGAGAATGTTGCCGGCGCCGCGTAATTCGAGGTCAAGAGCGGCGAGACGAAAACCGGCACCGAGATCGGAAAACTCACGAATCGCAGACAATCGGCGGCGGGCGATCGGTGTAAGTTCGAGTTCGCTGGGAATAAGCAGATATGCGTATGCCCGCCGGTTAGAACGTCCGACACGGCCGCGGAGTTGATAAAGCTGCGACAATCCATAATTGTCGGCTCGATTGATAATTATCGTGTTCGCACGCGGGATATCGATGCCGTTCTCGATTATCGTGGTCGCGACCAGTACATCATATTTGTAATCAATAAAATCGAGCATTACCTGCTCCATTTCTTTCTCGTTCATCTGGCCATGGCCGATGGCGATGCGTGCGTTTGGTACTATCCTTTGGATCAGGGCGGCGATCGGTTCGATCGATTCGACGCGGTTGTGGATAAAGAAGATCTGGCCGTTCCGGGATAGTTCAAGCTCGATAGCGGACCGAATAACGCCCTCAGCAAACTGTACGACCTGTGTGTTGATGGCAAGGCGGTCACGCGGCGGCGTTTCGATCACAGACATATCGCGCATTCCGAGCAGCGACATATTCAGCGTTCGCGGAATTGGTGTTGCCGACAGTGTCAGCACATCAACCTTTTTCTTTAATTGCTTCAGCTTTTCTTTGTGCCCGACGCCGAATCGCTGTTCTTCATCCACGACCACAAGGCCAAGGTTCGGCAGTTTTACATCGGTTGAGAGGATTCGGTGCGTACCGATCAGAACATCGACGCCGCCTTTGCCCGCGGATTCGGCAACGGACTTTTGCTCTTTTGTCGTGCGGAACCGGGAAAGAAGATCGATCCTGGCCGGAAAGGCAGAGAAGCGCTTTTTGAATGTTTCGAAATGCTGGTAGGCAAGGACCGTCGTCGGTGTCAGGATCGCGACCTGCTTGCCGTCCATCACGGCCTTGAACGCCGCACGCATCGCAACCTCTGTCTTTCCATACCCGACGTCGCCAATGATCAGCCGGTCCATCGGGACGGCATTTTCCATGTCTTCCTTTACATCTTCGATCGCAGTTGCCTGGTCGGTCGTCAGATCGTATGGAAAGGCATCTTCGAATTCATGCTGCCATGGTGCATCGGGCGGAAAGGCATGGCCCCGAACCAGCTTTCGCTCGGCATAGAGTTTTAGCAGCTCATCGGCCATATCACGCATTGCGCGCTTTGCCTTGGCCTTTGTTTTCTGCCAGCCGATTCCGCCGAGACGGTCAAGCGTCGGGGCCGTAGCTTCGCCTGACGAATAACGCGACACAAGGTCCATTCGCTCGACCGGAACGAATAGCTTTGCATTGTCCGCGTACATCAGCAGCATGAACTCACGTTCGATGCCTTGCGATTCTATGGTCTGCAGGCCTTCGAACCTGCCAATGCCGTGATCCACGTGGACAACGAAATCGCCGGGTTTAAGATCGCGAAAATCGGAGATGAACGCGCCGAGCTTTGATTTGCGCGAACGAGTTTTTGGTGCGGTGTCAGCGGGTGCGGCGACAGTTTCGCCAAAAATATCCTGTTCTGTGTAGAACCGAAGTTTTTCCGACGGCAGATCAAAACCGGTCGTCAACGGCCCGATCTTTATTGATCCGGCGGGCAGCGAAATGTCGTAATCGCGCAGCATTTCCGCAAGACGTTCGGCCATTCCCGACGTTTGGACAACAATGATGTCGGCTGCAACGTGCTCCCGCGTGAATGCCTGGATATCGCCATGAAAGTTTCGGCTCGAACGCGAGAGAATTTCGATCTCCGTCGTTGCGGCGGCGGTCGAGAAAAGGAACAGAGGGTTCCCCTCCTTACCAAGGAGGGGTGGACGATCGCGTTTTCCGGCGGGCAGACGGAGTGGTTCTCCGCTGGTTGCGGTGGGTTCGACGTTATCCAGAGTTGACTCATCGCCGCGTTGCAAAGAACCACCCCGGCCTTCGGCCACCCCTCCT
>CAUJFK010000182.1 GCA_963169175.1 Acidobacteriota bacterium
GACGTTGCCTGAGTGTCCGCCTGAATAGAACACGTAATACTCATCAATGTCTCCAGGCGCAACGTAGGTCATTGTCGCTGCTTCGGCGGCGCCGCCTCGTTCCTGTTTGATCGCTGTTCGTCGTCCGCAGCTGCCGATGACCATCAGCGAAGCTAGAATAATTACTCCAATACCTATCCACAAAAATTTGGGCTTTTTTATCAGGTTTTTCATCTTTCTCCTTTATGTCCTCTACTTACCCGTTGGCATGGGGGAAGGAGAAGCATTTTTGATCTGCTGCTCCAGCTTTCGCTGATAGGCAACTTTTAGTAGTGCGATCGCCTGCTGACGCTGTTCGGTCGTCAGCGGGATCTGTGTGGCTAAAACTACCGACATGGTTCCCGTAGGTTCCATCAGAAAATCGTCGAGCGTCCGGCCAAACCGGCTTTGAACATCAGTAACCGCATCAGATAGATCGGGGCCGATCTTGGCCGCTGAATCGACACCGAGCGATGTGACCGAATGGCAGATGAAGCATTTGTTTTGAACGAAGAATGCTCCTTCGCCTTCGAGCATGCGTTTCTCCTTTTCGATCTCTTCCTGCGTGGGAACATCGCGAAGCTGAACACCCGAAATGTAATTCGCCGGTATCGGCTCCTTCCGCCAGCTCATCACAAGCAGGGCAAGTGCCTGTGCGTCTTGTGACGAAAATCCGAAATTCGGCATCACGCTGTCCGGTGAGACCATCTTTGGATTCTGGAAATGGGCGACCTGCCAGGCAAAGACCGAGTGGCGCCCAGTGAGCCGCCCGTAATCGAACTGCTCGGTCGGCTTTTCACCTTCGAACGTTAGATCGGGTCCAATGATCCCGCCGCGGCCGTTGATCGTATGGCATGCCCTGCAGTCTTTCTGCTCCACCAACTTTTTGGCGGTGTTGATGTAGTCCATCCCCTTGGTCTCGCGGTCATAGCGATGGCATGAGTTACAGTTCATCTCCATCAAGGCCTTGGAGTTCTTGATCAGATACGCTTCACTAACCTCGGCACCGAGGACCGGTTCTTCCCAGTGCTCGACGTTGCCGTGAGCGTCGGGCAATATCGTTGAAAAACCTTGCCCGCCATGGCACGACGTGCAGCCGTACGCCGTCAGCGGATGCTTTTCAAGTATCTCCTTCGGATGTGTCCGATACGGCTCCGGCGCGGTTTCCAGGCCCTTCCACTCAACGGCCTGGTGGCAGGTGATGCAGCGGTCAACGCGGTCAAGATCTTTGACCCAGATCTGCTGGATACCGGTTGGGACCTGTGCGGCACGCTCAGCACCGAATTTTTCAGTTACAAACTCCTTAAATTCCGCCTGATAGTCTGTCCAATCCATTCGGTTCTCGCGAAAGAAGACCCACGCCGTCAGTCCGAGCAGGGAAAGTCCCAGAACGTAGAGTTTGATCGCATCTTTGCTTAACATTTCTTATCTCTCTCCTTGCTTCGGATCAGAATTTTCGCGGCGTTTGCTCCCATTCCTGCCACGGCATATAGATCTCCCAGAACGGCCCGCGCATAAACGTCCCGATAAAGGTCAGGATCAGGATCGCGACGATGATCAGCAAAAATATCCTGTTCTGCCATTTGCGTTCTTTCGGGAACCAGCGGCCGATCGAACTGACCGGCGATTTGTCAAAATAAGGCCAGAGAACCGCGGCAAGCACGAGAACTCCGGGCAAAATAATGCCGCCGATCAACGCGCCGTTGATCGTGAATCCGCCGATGGTGAATGTCGTGATCGTGACCAGTTCCTGAAGCCACAGGAAGTACCACGGCGCCTTTGCTGGATTTGGCGTGACAGCGGGATTTGCGGCCTCTTCAAGCGGGGCTTTCACGATCAACGTCAGAACGATCGAGGCGACGAGCGTCGCAAGCGTGACAACGGCCAGCCTCACGGTCAGATACGGTGACGATGGCACCTTGTCCTTTTCGTCATCGACCATCACATTGCGGACATCGACCGCCGTTCCGCCCGTGATGCCAAGCAGCGAATAGGTCTTGCTCGCGATCGCCGGCCTTTCTTCTTTCTTCGCCTCTTCGTACCGCTTTTCGACACACGCCAGCCCGCCGTCCTTTCGCACACGCCACATGTGATAGCTAACAAGCCAAAGCGTCGCAAGCGGCAGAACGAAACAGTGAAGGACGTAAAAGCGGATCAATGTTGCCTGTTCTATCGTTGTTCCGCCAAGCAGAATAAAGCGTGTCGGTTCACCGAACACCGGTGCCGAACTCGCGATATTTGTACCGACCGTGATCGCCCAGTAAGCCAACTGGTCCCACGGCAAAAGATAGCCAGTGAACGAGAGCAGCAGCGTTATCAGCAGCAGCGCCACACCGATGATCCAGTTGAGCGGGCGGTTCTGGCCGACAGCTTTTCGTCCGTTCTTAAATGCTCCGGTCAGAAAGACGCGGACCATGTGCAGGAACACCACGGCAACCATCAGGTGCGCCCCGATCCGGTGCAGCCCGCGAAGGAACCATCCGTAGCTTGTCGAAAACTCCAGGTCTTTGACCGAAAGATAGGCACGCTCGACCGACGGCACGTACAGAAACATCAGAACGCCGCCGGTTATCGTCAGGATCAGGAACAGCACGGCCGAGATGGTACCGAGCCAGAACGAATAACCCCACGAGAGGCTTTCGAGGCTGACCTTGGCCGGGAACCAGTGGAGAACGAAATTTCGAACGATCGCGTCTCCGGCTTCGCGTTTAGTTTCGGGACGCCAGGTCCATGTGAGCTTTTCCCAAGCCGGTTTCAGCCTCAGTTTATCGCGCAGCATCACCAATAGGGTTGATCTGGTCTTCGTTTCCGAAATCAATTCTGTCGCCATAATTTATCTCGCAGTCACGATCAATGGTCGTCGTTTTTTGTCTTTTCCTGCTTCTGGTCGGAAGTTCGATTCTCCTGCTGCGGAGCAGCACCTCCCGTCCGAATTTCGCTGTGTCGGATCGGGCCTCCCAGGCTTGCTGTCCGGGCCATCAGTCCGGCAGATACGATCCCGATCACCAACGCTGCCAAAACAAGCCATTTGGCGGCCGAAGACTTGATCTTCATAAAAATAAATCCGAGAAGCGAGACCGCACCGGTGACCATCATAAAGATCATTGCAAGTTTTGCCGCGTCTTCATGCAGTTCGATCAGGTCATGGCTAACGCCCGCTAAATGCTCAACACCTTCTTCCGCGGGTTCGCCCGTCAAATAGACAGGAATCGTAACCAACGCAGAAAAGACAAGCAGCAGGAGCGATACGTTCTTTAGCTCATCGCTCTTCCGGAACATCGCGTAGGCCAGCAGCAGCACTCCAAAAATGCCCCCAAGCACCGGGATGTGATTTAGTAAAAGATGTAGGTAGACCGAATCCATAAGATTCACCTCATAAAAGACTTTCAGGCCATTTAAGTAGTCAGCCGGTAATCCTGTTCAACCTTCTTGGCCATATCAACGATCAACTGGCCGTCGTCGGGCGAAACTTCAAGGTTGAAATAATCCAATGGCCTCGGCGCGGGACCGGCATAATTTGTGCCGTCACCGTAATATTTTGAGCCGTGGCACGGGCAGTGAAATTCGACCTGTTCTTCGATCTCTTTGCCGCCGGCCGTGACCTTTTTCGGCTGGTTGAGCTTGACCATCTTCACCGTGCAGCCGAGATGCGTACACGCTGCAGAGATGGCGTGGAACGTATTTTGCTGACGGAAAATGAAGAGCCGCTTTTCTTCAAGAAATGTGCCGCCATCGGTGAATTTATCGAGGGTGCCGACCTTAAATTTTTGCGGCGGCTCATATAAAACATTCGGGAAAAGCGAACGCAGCATCGCATACATTTGGCCGCCGAGGGCAACCAGTACGGCCGAGATGCCGAGCGTCTTTAGAAACCCGCGTCGCGAGGCCTTTCCGATAAGCTCCACGTTCTTTGCGGGCCCGCCCACAATCGGATCATTTTCCTGAGCGTCGAGGATCTCTGCTTTTATCTCATCGAGCGGCTTCTGTTTCTTCATAGTAGAAAACCTCCATCGTCATCGCGTCGGTCGGGCAGCGGATTGCGCACAGCCCGCACCTGATACATTTATCGTCGTCCTTGAGCATTGCTGAAAGCGTAGTTTCGTCCGCAAAGCCGCCCGCCGCGATCGCCTGTTCTTTTGTGCCTTCGGGTAGGTCGAGTTTGTCCAGCGAAACAAGCGTTAGGCAAGATTCCGGGCACACATCAACGCAGCGGTTGCACAGAACGCACTTTTGCGGATCGTAGATCGTTTGAATATGGCACGAGAGGCAGCGTTCGGCCTGAAGCCGCGCTTCCTCTTCGTCATAGCCGCTTTCGACCTCTGAAATTCCGGTTCGGCGGTCAAGCGAGACGGTCGGCGGAGCCTCGCGTTCGCACTTTTCATAATCCTCCGGCATCCGGTACGTGTAGGTCGGGATCTTCTCGACACGCAGGCTGAAATGCGTAGTGCTGCCCGGCCCTCGGAGATAATCGTCAACCGAAAGTGCGGCCTGTTTTCCGTTCGCAACCGCCTCGATCAGATTCCCTGGGCCAACAGCCACGTCGCCGCCGGAGAAAAGTCCGGGAGCCGAAGTTGTAAGGGTTTTGGGATCGACCTTGATGCCGCCCGCGGGCGTGAGTTCGACATTGTCGTCAGGCTTCAGGAACGAAAGGTCTGCCTGCTGGCCGATCGCGAGAACGACCGAATCGGCTTCGAGTGTTTCCGTGATGGTGTCGTCAAATTGAGGATTGAATCGTCCATCGTCGTCGAAAACGCGTGAAACGCCTCGAAGCTCGACCTTTGTCAAACGTCCGTTCTCCCCGATAAACCGCCGCGCCGAACGCGAGGGATGGAAAGTTACGCCTTCTTTGTGTGCCTCGTGAAATTCCTCCTGCCCTTGCGCCGTTCGGACAACCGGAAGCTCGCTGATCGCTTCGAGGCTGATCATTCGAACATCGGTCGAACCCGACCGGATGGCTGAACGAGCGGCGTCCATTGCGGATTTTATTTCACCGCCCGCCAACTCGCTGCCTTCACCTTCGGCAACATCGTCAAGTCCGCGACGCAATGCCATGCGGGCAGCGTCAAACGCAACAAAGCCGCCGCCGATGACTAGGACCTTTTTCCCAAGGTCAACGCGGTAGCCGTTATTGATATTGAGTAGATAATCGACGGCCTTTACGACGCCGTCCAACTCGACGCCTTCGATACTAAGGTCGCGGCCCTTTTGCACGCCGACGCTTAAGAAAACGGCTTTATAGCCCGCGTTCCGCAATGCCGCGAGCCCGAATTCCGAATTAAGCGGCGTATTGTATTTAATCTCGACGCCGAGGCTTTTGATCTTTGAAATCTCTTTTTCGATGATCTGCCGCGGCAAACGAAATTCCGGTATGCCGTGATACATCATTCCGCCCGGAATTGCCGAGGCCTCAAAGACGGTCACCTCATAACCCATCAACGCAAGATCGTGGGCACAAGAAACGCCGGCGGGGCCGGCGCCAATAACAGCAACTTTTTCTTCGCGTTTGAATTTGCGTTTGCTTGTTTCGAGTATCGGCAGATGCCAGCGGACCTTGTTGCCTGCTTCCTTGCCGCCCTCGAACAAAGTGTCCTGCGTTGCGGGCTCCATTGATTCGATACCGTATTTTTCGGTCACGAACCGCTTAAGTGCCCGAATGCTCACGGGAGCATCGATCTTCCCTCGCCTGCACGCATCTTCGCACGGTGCGGCGCATACGCGGCCGCAGATAGACGCGAGCGGATTAGGCGAACGTGCAACGAGATATGCTCCCTCATAATCGCCCTGTGCGATCATCTGCACATATCTGCCCGCATCCGTTTTCACCGGACAGGCAGCCTGGCACGGGATCATATTCTTCCAAAATTCAACATCCGGAATTATTGTCTTGAATTTGGGATCGCTCATAAGATCGGTCGAACCTTTAATTTTGCGATATCGCTTAACCTTTCGAACAAGACGCTTCGATAGCCGCCCGAGTGAAGTTTCACCCGGCCTTGGGCCACGCCAGCCTGGCTTCAAAAGCTATTTGAGTTCTCCGCGAAAAATCCCACGCCATAGCGCTTATTGATTCGCGGTCAGGAAGCTCGAGATCGATCTCCACAGAGTCAGCTTTGAAAAGAGCTGACCAGGATCGAAATTGAAAACCATGCCTGCAATGCCTCTATGACCGATGCGTGGACCTGCCGGACGTCTTGATTTATAAGCTGTTTTATAAGATCGCTTCATTTATAAACACCCTGGTCGTTTTCCTGTCAATGTCAGATGACGGCCATTCCGTTCATCGTTCATCCTTTGCATCAGGACAGAATTTCTGCTTTCCCGTCTATGGGGTATGCAAATCATATTCCGCACGGATCAGGCTGAATTTATTGGTGTCGGAGAATGATCTGATCGCGATTTTACGGGCAGAAACTGTTGGAAGCGGAATTTGAACGGCGGATTCGGACCTGAATGCGGGTACTCGCACTCAAGACGATCAGGATGCTCGTGGAGGTTGTTGGTGCGGACGGAAAAGGCGAAAAGTCCTATTCGGATGTCAGGCTTGTTGACGGCCGCGCATGAACGCGGCACTTGCCTTAGGTGTACAGGCGGTATTTTGTGATGTATTCGGCAACCTCGGCCGGAATATCCTCTTTTCGATCAAGATGGCCGTCGCTGAGGTCGAGCCGCAGTTCGGTTGCGGATGCGTCGTATTGAATCGCGTTCGTGACAAAGATCCGCCGCTCGTGAGTGTCTTCGAGTGCAGATGGCCTGCCCGAACGCAGATCAACTATCCGCTCTCGAACTCTGTCCGTCACATGATCAAACGAAATATCGTATCCAGGACGTGTTACCACAATATGATCGGCAGAAAGCAGAACGCTTTCCCACTCACGCCAGGTGCGAATATCGGTCCAGGAATCCGCCCCCATAACGAAAAAGACACGCGATCCCGGATGCATTGCCTGGAGTTCCGGCAGGGTGTCGATAGTGAATCGCTTTTCCCGCTTTTCAAGTTCCAGGAAGGAGATGGAGATCTTCGGATCTGTCCTCGTTGCCAGGCACATCATGGCAACACGATGGTAAGCGGAGGTTGGCGGCCGGTCCGGTTTGTGCGGCGCGTGGAACGCGGGAAGAAAAAAGAAACGGTCCAGGCCGAAAAGATCGATCAACGCGCGAGCGATCGACAAGTGCCCGTTATGGACCGGATCGAACGTGCCGCCAAAATATGCGATCCTTTGCATACGCTCAGGCATGCGAAACCTGTTCTTCCTCAGCGGCCATCATCGTGTCCAGAGCTCGAGTCACCGCAAACGTCAATTTCTTTACACCGGTCCCTGCTGCGGACGATATTGCAAAAAATTGCTTGCCGTCGATCCGTGCCCGTTCCTCGAGATTTGCAAGCCTTTCCGGTTCGTCGAGGGCATCGATCTTTGTCGCGACGACGATCTGCGGCCTTTCGGCAAGCTCTACGCTGTAGTTTGCAAGCTCACGATTGATGATCAAGTAGACCTCGACCGGATCACGTCCCGAAGCCGACGAGACATCAACCAAGTGCAGGATCAGCTTGGTCCGTTCAATATGCCTGAGAAACCTGTCACCGAGGCCCGCTCCTTCTGACGCACCTTCGATCAGGCCTGGAATGTCAGCGACAACAAACGTTCGATAATCACCCATATCGACGACGCCCAGGTTTGGTTCCAGCGTGGTGAACGGATAATCCGCGATCTTTGGTTTTGCCGCCGAAATGACCGAAATAAGTGTCGATTTTCCGGCATTCGGAAAGCCAACAAGGCCGACATCCGCAATAAGTTTAAGCTCAAGCTGCAGCTCTTTTTCCACTCCCGGCCGACCCTGATAATGAAATTTGGGCGCCCGGCGGGTCGGCGTCGCAAAATGAGCGTTGCCCCAGCCGCCCTTGCCGCCCTTCGCAATGAGACAACGCTGTCCCGGCTCGGTAAAATCGAACGCCAATTCGGCCGTGTCCGCGTCAAAGACCTGCGTACCGACCGGCACTTTTACGGTTACATCCTCGCCGTCCTTGCCCGAACGATTCGATCCCTCGCCGTGGCGGCCCCGTTCTGCCTTGTGTTCAGGGTTGTATCGCAGGTGGAGCAGAGTATTCAGGCCTTCATCAGATTCCATCCAGACACTTCCGCCAACGCCGCCGTCGCCGCCGCTCGGCCCCCCGCGCGGCACAAATTTTTCCCGGCGAAATGCAGTAACTCCATTGCCGCCATTGCCGGCTTTAACCTTTATTTTTACGCGGTCAATGAACATAACTTAAATAGATTCTAGTTTTCGAACGCTATATTCGCAAAAGAGGGAAGTGAGCAGTCTCTTTTAGTCCAGGAGAAAGCGTTCATCCGTCAACCGTGCCAGGTAGTTTTGCCAACCCTATCTGGATCTTCGGAACCGTATCCGGGCAAACCTAGGCTTCAGTTCTTTATCTTGTCCTCTTCTTCACCTTTTTCGGTGGCTGCGTCATTGATTTGACCACCGGAGAAGATGAAGAAGAGGAAAAGCGGTATTTCAAGCTCAAAAATTGAAGGAATATTGTTAAATGGCCGTGACAGGAAATGAACTTTGTTGGTAGAGAGCTTCAAAAAACAAAAGCGTCGCGGCGATTTCTCGCTGCAACGCTTTTGTTTTTCCTTATTTCAGGTTCGCCGAAGCGTTCCTAAACAAGGGGTTGGCGATTTTCACATGTACACGTTACACATCGCCGATTTGTATTCCGAAGAGGCTCTGCGGGGAGTCATTCTCCGGTCAACACCCATTTTGTTTCTATCGCCCGAAAGCGTTTCATCTAAATGCTGCGTTTCTCACGCCTGGTGCCGTTAGGTTTTTGTTTGGTGGCTTTTCCTCCACCGCCGGTTACGCTCCCGGCAACGAGGCTCAACTGATTCTCCGAAGAGTATCGCGAGCGGCGTAGCACCTGTCAGGTTGATCATTTCCTGAAGGCATCATCGGTTTTTATCCCAATGACCCGGATCTCTTGTACTCCCTTTCGGGCGAAATCCTGGCAAGCCTTTCGGCTTCGGCTCCGAGCGTTCTGAACAGCGGCATTCCGCTCCTGCTGTTCGCGGATGAGGCGTCGCCACCTCTCTCCCACCTCTTGGTGCCGGTCAAGCTGCCCGTAAGCAATCTCGACTGTGATGCTATCTTACACCAGCAAATTTCAATGTCAAGTAGAAAGTACTTTAACTTTCGCCTTATTTTTCAATAGTTTACAGGTGCAACTGTGGAAAACTTTCAGGCCGGCCTGTGGATAAAAATGTGGAAAAGTCGGCAAGGCGTGTGCTTGTACGGGTTAGCTGAACACGTGGCCAGCCGCTTTCACGATCGGGCCTGTGGAAAAGGCAACGATCGCGTTAGAAAAAAAAGTTTTTTAAGCTTAAAAAGTACTATTGCATAACAAATTTACGCGCATCTGGTTGGAAATTTTCGCGATCTGGCCGCAACTCAGAAATACCGCGAGATCAATCTGCCTGATCTACTTACAGTTCGTGTGCTCCTTCGATGGCACAATTCTTGTATTCGAATCACTGAAGGCGTAGTGCCTTTCCGACCGAATGGCGACGCCTCACCCGTCGCCGATGCCGGGTTTCTCCTCTGACAGATCCGGCTTTTCGGACCGCCGTTTTTACCGGGCGAGCAATTTCGCCCTCAGGCCGGTTCGAAAAGCCGGATCGTGCTTCTACGACGGGATCAAGTCATCAGCAATATAATAATACTAGGGCAGTTCCCAAATTAGCAGCGACCCATAACAGTGCCTGACCGAATCAAAGCTTCGTGGATCTGACCTCCACAACCCGGCGGCGGCCATATCTAACTTGCCCAAGGCTCCATTAGCAAGTTACATTAGTGTAGGCTTCGCCCAGAGGAATAATAATGGATTTTACGACACGAGAGATATTCAAAAGGTACGCAAGCATTTTGGTCGGCAGACCAATGTCGCCGGTATTTTTGAATATATTGGTGACCAGCGTTTGCGATATGCGCTGTACACACTGTTTTTTTACGGAAGAGCTTGACGACCGACCACGAAAAAAGCTGCAGATGAAGGCGGACGAGATCGCCCGCATCTCAGAAACGCTCGGCGGGAACCTGGGCGTTCTGGTCCTCGCTGGCGGCGAACCGTTTACGCGAAAAGATCTGCCTGAGATCGTCAAAGCTTTTTACGAGAATAATAAGCTCGATTCGGTCTATCTGATGTCAAACGGACAGATACACCAGCGCATATTCCCGGATGTGACCCGCATCCTGGACGAATGCCCAAAGCTGAACGTGACGGTCGCCCTCGGCATTGACGGCCTAAAAGATGCTCACGAAAAGATTCGCCGGAAAGAAGGAAGCTGGGACAAGGCTATCCACACGGCCCGGACGCTTCAGCAGATGAAGAAAGAGCAGTATCCCCAACTGGATATTCAGACCTGCACGTGCGTGATGCATTCGAACGAGGACACGATCTTTGACTGGTACGATTTTCTAAAGTACGACCTCAAGCCGGACAAGGTGAATATCAATTATATTCGCCCGCCGTCGGCCGACCCGAAAGAGCTTGAGTTTGACCACAGACGCTACTCTGAGCTGTCACACATGATCCTCGAAGATACGAAGAGTGCGGCATTAAAGAATAATTACGGCGGAAAATCGGGGATCTTCAAGGCGGCGGTCGATATCTATATGCACGATATCATCGCGAAAACCAAGGAAGAGAATAAGGCACAATTGAAGTGCTACGCCGGAAGTGCCGGTGCGGTCATTTACGACAATGGCGTCCTTTCGTCGTGTGAGAATAAGCCGGATGTGCTGAATCTTCGCGATTACGACTGGAACTTTCAGGCGGCTTGGAACACCGATCTGATGAAGGAACGCCGCAAAGTGGCCGCGAACGGGTGTTACTGTACGCACGAATCCAACTGCTATTATCCGTCGCTGCCGTTCAACCCGGGCCACTTGATAAAGATCAAACGGCTTGAAGGCCAGATGAAAAAGGCGGCCAAGAAAGGAGCGGGCTTTGCGGCCGCGAAGGAAGTTGCATTGAAGGTGTGATTATGACCTATGACTTCACCATCGTGATCGAGCCGGACGAAGAAGGCTATCATGCGTTCGTTCCCGCTTTGCCCGGGTGTCATTCGCATGGCGGAACCCTGGATGAAACGAGAGAGAACATTGCCGAGGCGGTTGAGCTTCATATCGAATCGATGGTCGAAGACGGCGAAGAGATACCGATCGAACAGAATCCTTATTTTGTCACCAGGCTGTCAGTACCGATCGCGGCATGAGTGATAAACTGCCAAGGTTGACGGGGCTGGAATTGGTTCGAATTCTGGAAAGGATCGGATTTGTGGTCCGACGGCAAAAGGGAAGCCACGTCAACCTGTATCGTGAGCAAGATCGACGCCGGGTAACGGTTCCGGTCCATAGAGGGAAGATAATACCGATCGGAACATATAAGGCTATTTTGAAGGATGCAGACCTATCGGTAAGCACGTTGCGCGAATTACTTTGATGCCCCAGAACACTCCCAAAATTCTTATTATCTCATCCGACACCGGCGGCGGGCACCGGTCGGCGGCCCAGGCTTTGGCCGACGGATTTGAGAAATTTTGGCACGGTGATTCGTCTGCGGTAAGGGTCGTAAAGGCTATCGAGGAATCGCACCGCATCACCGACCGGCTCGTAAATATTTACAATTGGGTGCTTCGAAACCGGCAGCATTGGATGAAGTACCTCTATTGGGCGGTCAACCGCTTTCGCCCCGAGACGCGGGATTTTTTTCAGCGGCGGTGCATGGGATTTCTCAAGGCACAGTTCGAGAAATGGTGTCCGCACGTTGTCGTCAGTGTTCATCCATTGACCCAGCACATATTCGCCCGGATCCTGCGCGAACTGAATTTGAGTTCGCAGATACCGCTGGTAACGATCGTTACCGACCCGTGCTATGGATTCTGGAAAGGCTGGGCGTGCGATGACGTCTCACTCTATCTTGTCGCAAACGAGGATGCCCGGCAGCAGCTTCTCGATTACGGGGTTTCGGCTGAAAAGATAAAGATCTCAGGCCTGCCGCTGCACCCAAAGTTTACCGAAGCCAATGAGGCCGCGGCGCAGGATGCACGCAAGGCCTTTGGGCTTGACCCGAACAAGTTTACGGTTTTCGTGAATGCCGGTTGGATCGGCGGCGGAAATATTCCAAAGATATTTAAGGAACTCGTCGCGG
>CAUJFK010000183.1 GCA_963169175.1 Acidobacteriota bacterium
TCGAACGGGCGCGCGCGTCGGTTGCATCGTTTCTCGGTGCGGCTGTCCCGGCAGAGATAGTGTTCACATCCGACGGCACAGAAGGCGATAACTGGGCGATCACAGCGGGACTTGGGCTGTTCGACGGGCGAGACCATATCGTAACAACGAATGTCGAACACGAAGCGGTGCGAAATCTCTGCTCACGCCTCGAACTTACGGGCATACATGTGACGCGGATCGAGGTCGATGCAGATGGCCTCATCGATCCAAACGAGGTCGCCGCGGCGGTTACGCCATGTACGGCCGTCGTTTCTATTATGCATGCAAACAACGAAACCGGTGTTTTGTTTCCGGTGGAAGATATCTCAGCTTTGATCAAAGAGCGTTCGGACGCGTTGGTTCATGTTGATGGCGTAAATGCGGCAGGGAAAGTGCCTATCGACTTAAAAACTACCGGTATCGACGTTTACACGGTCTCCGGCCACAAGTTCCACGCCGCAAAAGGCATCGGTGCGGTTTACATTCGCGGTGGGATAGGCTTCGCACCATGGTTTGCGGGCGGCGGGCAGGAACGCGGCCGGCGACCAGGCACTGAAGCCGTACATCAAGTAGCCGGCCTCGGGGTCGCCGCTGACCTGGCCGGCGATCTGTCGGCAATGGCCCCGGTCCGCTCGCTGCGCGACCGGCTTGAGAACGACATTCTCAATTCGATCCCAAACTCCCGGCTCAACGGAACGTCCGATCCGGCCAAAAGGCTGCCAAATACCACGAACATCTCATTCGAGAACACGAACGGCGAAGCGATCCTCGCCCGGCTCGACGACCTTGGCATCTGCGTTTCGACCGGCTCGGCGTGTGCCTCCGCCGATCATACGGTTTCGCCCGTACTTCAGGCGATGAACGTGCCCTATTCATACGCTATGGGTTCGATCCGCTTTTCATTAAGCCGATATACGACGATCGAAGAGATCGATTCAGTGATCGGCACGCTTCCCGACATCATTGCTGCGATACGATCGTTGGCCGAATAGTTGACGGCGAGGCCTGCAAAGATCACGTTTGCACGGGCGAGGTACAATAGTCCTTAATGGAGCTATCCGATTACGACTTCGAACTTCCTCGAGAACTGGTCGCCCAGGAGCCGCTTCCTGAGCGGGCCGCGTCGCGGATGCTTGTCGTAAACCGTGGGCGTAACGGCCTCACGGATGCGGCGTTTGCCGATCTTCCGCAAAGGATGCGGGCATCCGACCTTCTTGTCCTGAATAACACGCGGGTTTTCCCGGCTAGGCTTTTGGGCAGAAGCGAAACGGGAGCACGCGTAGAGATCTTTCTGGTCGAAGAGATCGAACCGCTCGTGTGGATAGTTCTCGCAAAACCCGGCCGACGGCTAAAACCTGGCAAACGTGTCGATCTTGACGAACGGCTCTCCGCCGAGGTGCTGGAGAAACGCGAGGACGGCAGGCTGGTTGTTCGGTTTGATGGCGGCATCCAATTTGATACGGTCATCGACGAAATTGGCCGTACGCCGCTGCCGCCGTACATTCACCGCGACCACCGAGGCCAGGACGGCGACCGAGAGCGCTATCAAACCATTTTTGCGAGCCGCCGTGGTGCAATTGCCGCGCCGACCGCCGGACTGCATTTTTCCGGCGAGATCTTTGATGAGATAGCCGAGCGCGGCGTCGAGACAGCCGAGATAACTCTGCACGTCGGCTACGGCACGTTTGAACCGGTTAGGGCCGTAGATCTCGGCGGCCATAGGGTCGCGCCGGAACGATTTGAGATCAGCGAAGATGCGGCCGCAAGGCTTGAGAAGGCCCGCCTGGAAAAACGAAGGATCGTAGCCGTCGGAACAACCACAACGCGAACGCTCGAATACATGATCGAACGCCATGGGCATTTTGCGGCGACGACGGGTAATGCCGACCTGACGATCGTGCCTGACGGCCAATTCAAAGCAATTGGGGCGCTGCTGACCAATTTTCACCTGCCGCAAAGTTCCCTCTTGATTTTAGTTGCAACTTTCGGCGGGCATAAACTTATAATGGAAGCATACCGGCATGCGGTCGCGGAGCGTTACCGGTTTTACAGCTACGGCGACTGCATGTTCATCGAATAAGCATTTTATGGCCTTCCTCCAGGCTCTCCGCAATTTTTTCGTACCGGCCGCCGCACGCCGGATCACCGTGGTCGAACCGGCCGCGCAGACCGAGTATTGTGTCGCGCCGCTTACACCGGGCCACCTGAATGAGGTGCTCTATCTTAATTTTCGTTGTTTTGAAGATGGCGAAAACTATAACAAACACACATTTTCGTATCTGCTTTCACAGCCGAACGCGCTATGCTTTCAGATCGCTACAGCGGAAAATGAGATGGCCGGCTTTCTTTGCGTTCTTGTTGGCGACAACCGGATCGCGCATATAACCACCATCGGTGTTGCGCCTGAGCATCGGCGCCGCGGGCTGGCCGAACGAATGCTGGCCGAGCTTGACCGCTCGCTGATCGAACGCGGGATAACCTCGATCGTGCTCGAAGTGCGTGTCGGAAATACGGCGGCCCAAAGCCTGTACAGGACGTGCGGATTCCTCATTACCCAGCAGATCTCGCAGTACTACAACGACGGTGAAGATGGATACTTAATGGTAAAAGCCCTTGCCGATGAAATGGAACCGAACGACATCTCACGGCTTTATGAACCGGCGTGAAGCTTGAATTTTCTAAGATCTATCCCATCACGGACACATCTCTCTCCACTCTTTCCCTGCCGGAACAGGTAGCAGAAATGGCGGCAGGCGGCGCCGTTTTGATCCAACTCCGCGAAAAACACGCATCAGCGCGACAGTTTTTCGATTCTGCTCGCAAAGCTTTGCATGTTGCCCAAGCCAATGGCGTTCGGCTGATAATTAACGATCGCTCGGACATCGCAATGGCCCTCAATGCCGACGGTGTTCATCTTGGCCAACACGATCTTTCACCCGTCCACGCACGTCGGCTTCTTGGCGAACAAGCGATAATAGGCTACTCGACCCACTCACTGTCGCAGGCAATGGAGGCGGTCAAACTCCCGATCGACTATCTTGCTTTCGGCCCGATATTCCCGACCTCGACCAAAGAAGATCCCGATCCGGTCGTCGGCCTCAAGGTGCTTGCAGACGTAAAGGAGATTGCCGGGACCCTTCCGCTTATTGCTATCGGCGGTATTGATGAAACCAACCTCGCGGCCGTGCTCGCGGCGGGAGCCGATTCCGCGGCCATGATCCGAACCATTCTTGCTGATCGCGATGGGATCGAGCAAAAGATGCGATCGCTGCTCTCGATTGCGGCCGGACATCAGGTCGGCAATGTTTAACAAGTTTCAAATAATACTTGCAATGCCTGATCGTATAGGTGATAATAGCTCGTAGCCAAGCGACCATCTCAGGTGGCAGCTTGTGCGCACACCTAACCCGCCCATTTTGAAACTTTCCAGGAGTTACCCACCCAAATGAGTTTGCTTGATGTAGCACCCATTATTGAGCAGATGCTGCTTACTTCGGACAATGTAAGCGATCTGAACTTTTCGTGCGGGCAGAAGCCGCAGGTCGAGATAAACGGAAAACTTCACTCGGTGACCCCGATTGGGATGGGACGGCTGACCGCGTATCAAACGGAGATGATCGCGATGTCGATCCTGCGTGACAACGCCGATGCCGCAATGCAGCTGGCACGAACGCGGACCGCCGACCTGAGCTATGCCCTGCCGGGAAAATGCCGCTTTCGCGTAAATATTTTTCAGCAGCGAAATTCGTATTCGATCGTTATGCGTGTCATTCCGCATGAGGTACCGAGTTTTGAGTCGCTTCGGCTGCCGCCGCAGTTGGGCGATATCTGCGACATACGAAACGGTGTGGTGCTTCTGACCGGCCCGACCGGCTCGGGAAAAAGCTCAACGCTAGCGGCCATTATCGACCAGATCAACGAGACGAAAAGCTATCACATTGTAACGATCGAAGACCCGATCGAATTTCTCCATAATCACAAGAAATGCACCATCAACCAGCGCGAAGTTGGTGCTGACACAAAAGATTTTGCATCTGCACTGCGGGCCGCACTTCGGCAAGCACCAAAGGTCATTCTGGTCGGCGAGATGCGCGATCTGGAAACGGCTGAAATTGCACTGGAAGCGGCGGAAACAGGCCACCTGGTGCTTTCGACACTGCACACTATCGACGCTTCGAAGACCATCGACCGCATTATCGGCCTTTACCCAAAGAACGAGGAACGCATCATCAGAACACGCCTGGCGCAGACATTTCGCTACATAATTTCGCAACGCCTTATCCCTAAGATAGACGGCAGCGGCCGTATTGCGGCGGTCGAGATACTGAAATCGAACCCGCGAACGCGTGAGTATATCGAGAAGGGCGAAAGCGAGGGCAAAACCCTGCTCGACGCAATTCGTGACGGAGAAATAGACGGTATGCAGGATTTCGATTCGGTTATCCGCAGGCTGATCGAAACGAAACACATCTCGCTCGAGGACGGCCTTTCCTACTCGACAAATCAGAACAATCTGCTGCTTCAGTTGAAAGGGCTTTCCTCGACCGAAGATTATGCAAATGCCTCAAGAAGTATGGGCAGCATGCCGCCGCCGATGGCCCCGCCGCCGCCAATGGCATCCACCGGTTCGTCCGTGCTGGATATGATCGAATAGCAATACGACAGGCTTTAGCCGAATAGGCCAACACGCCCTTCAACACAGTGAAACATCATGATAATACGCTGCGATAATTGCTCAGTTTCCCTGCAACTGGATGAATCGAAGATACCAAGCGGGAACTTTACCGTCCGGTGTCCGCGGTGCCAGAATATGCTCCGTGCCGCCAAGGACGCCAAGGGCCATGTTTCATCGACCGTTCAGCAACTGGCTGAGAATAAGGCCGCACCGGCTGAGGATGCAGGAAATTTTCGTGAAAAGGAAAACGAATTTCAGATCAACAACGCCCTCAAGTCGCTTCTTTCCGCCCTTAAATCGGGTCACACGGTCGCCGAGGTAAACGACGAAAGGGATGAAAAGCCGAGGCGGGCCCTGCTTTGCCTGGGTGAAAAGAAGGATGAGGTAGCAAAGCTTCTGACCTCAAGCGGATATCGTGTGTATATCGCACAGACACCGGCACAGGCGAATGAACGGCTACGCGAAGGAAAGACCGAGATCGTGATGTTCTCGCCGGATTTTGCGGCTGAGTTTGGCGGTGCAGCAATTCTCCAGCAGCGGGCAAACGCAATGTACACCTCTGAACGGCGGCGGCTGTTCCTGGTCTCACTTGAGGAAGGCGGTGCGACAATGAACGCCCATGAAGCGTTCCTTCGAAATCTTAATCTGATCGTCAACACAAGCGACATTCCGCAATTGCCGTTGATCCTGAACCGGGCGTTGCTCGATTTTAACGATCTCTATCACTATCTGAACCGCGGCCTCGGCGTCGAGCCGATCTAGATCTTACGACGGGCTGTTTGCCCGTCACTCGTGCGGGAAAACAAGCCGCATTATCCAAAATTGTAGGGGCAGGGCTTGTCCCCCGCCGTTCTTCCTTTCCCAGGCGGGCGTCGAGCGGGCAGCCGCTTTGCTGCCCCTACAATCCAATATCTCAACGCCGTATGCAAAGCCATGCGGCTTTTCATTTTTTGAACAGCAATTTATTGTTGGTGAAGGCCCGACTACAGCAAGGCAAGTTCACAGACCAGCATCTCGATCTGCATTCGTGCACCGGCGGTACCGCTGCCGCCGACAGAGGTTTTTATCGCAAGGTCCGTTTCCGAGATACGGCGTATTGCTTGTACCAATTTTTTTTGCTCAATGCGGCGGGCGGATGCAAGGAATGCTTCCTTGCCGAAAGCCAGTGAGCTGGCTCCTTTGGCGTCGCCTCGCCTGAACATGTCATTCACCATCAGAAGCCGCCGGTAGGTCGCCCCGATCAAGCCGAGAAGCGCTATTGGTTCCATTCCGTCATCGAGGATCTTTTTGAGATTCCGCAAGGCTTTGTCCTTCCGGCCGGCGACTAGTTCGTCCGTCACGCTAAAATTCGAGAACTCGCGCGAATTTGGCACCAGGGAGTCTATAAGGTCTGGTGTCACACGCCCGTTCGGCAAGGCGGCAGCTGATAATTTTGCAGCCTCGTTATTGAGCCGCCTTACATCTTTGCCGACTGTATCGACAAGATGTCTGATGGTCGCCGCGTCTGCCTCAGCCCCAAGTTCACGAAAGCGGTCCGTCGCCCATTTTTGCAATGCTCCGTCGTCAAGCGGCGAGAATTCGACGGCGGCAGTTTTACCGCAGAGCAGCTTTGCAAGTTTACGGGTCTTATTCAATTCATCCACGAGAAAAATAAGTACCGTGCTTTGACACGGGTTGGCGAGATAGGCCGCAAGAGCTTCTTCAAATTCCTCTTTCAGCGTGTCACGATTCGAACTGGCAGCAACGTGTACCTCAGTAACACGAATTACGCGTTTCGCCGCCATCATCGGAAGTTGCTCGGCCGCGGCAAGGGCCGGCAGCAGATTCTCAGGCGTATTGAGGCTGTACTCGTCCTCATTAAACTCCCGCAGCTCGCCCTCGTTGAAACAAAGGTCCGCAATATACCGCGCGGCCGCATCACGCAAATAGGTCTCAACGCCAAACAGCGTATAGACCGGAACTATCTTCCGCTGGCGAAGCTGTGCTCTAAGTTGTTCACGAGTCATCACCATGATCAAGGCAGAAACACGAGCCGTAGCGAGTGTGCCGCATCGACAAAACGGACCAAGCAGCCCGCATACAACGCACACACCGCGAGGCACACTCCCTACCGGTCGTGTTTCTGCCATTTTAGCAAGGCGGAAACACGAGCCGTAGCGAATGTGCCGCATCGAGAAAACAAATCAAGCAACCCTCATACGATCCACACGCCGCGAGGCACACTCCCTACCGGTCGTGTTTCTGCCTTATTTCTTCTCTTCCTTCACGCCCATTCCGTTTACGATCGTTGAGACGATCGATTCTGAGAATGCCCGGGCGATGCGGTCGACGGCCGGGTCTTCTTCGTTAAAAAACGAGCGTGGATCAGATGAAAATTCGAACGAATCGCGGAATACAAGATTCTGGTTGTCGTACAAGATCTTGTTCTCTTTCAAATCGCGGATGGTCACGGCGGTAACGATCGTCACTTCATAGACCCGGGCTCGGCCCTCACGGTCAAGAAGAACACCGGTAAAGCTAAAATCACGAACAGTGCCTTCGACGACCGCATCGGCCCCTTCGGTGGTACCCTGAACTTTCAACCCGCCGCCGCGGCGAATTATTTCCTTTGTGACCGCATCGGTAAACCGTGACGAGAGGCGATAACGCAGCGCCCGTGCATCAAACTGAAAGGCCGGGACCGCGATCGTCTTTATATGCTTTGGCAAACCGGTACTCGTCACCGGCTTATAGCATTCGGTAAAGCCCGAGACCAGGAGGAGAAGAACCAGGAAGGCTGCATATTTCATCTGGGCCATTATCGTTATATCTTCCACTCTCCCCGAACCATACGTTGGGTCTCAGGTGTAAATCGCGAAAGTTCGTCCTCGGTGATCAGTCCGTTCCGATAGATCTCGCCCAATTGAAACAAGGCAATTGAACGCCGGGCATTATCGAACGCGTTTCCAAGTTCTCGACCCCTATTCTGCATCAGCGTAAAGATCTTCAAATAACGTTCGTGGAAACTCTTTCCTTTGTCGGATGCAGTCGAGCTTACCTCGGCAAGCACCCTCTCGCAGAACCGTTCCAGGGCCAATGGGTATATTTTCCTAAGCAGTTTCCAATCAGATTCCGGTATTTGCATAGGGCAAAGGCTCCGAATCCGCCAGGTCTGTTTTTCGAATGGCAACCACCATCTTCACTGCGTCAACAGTTGGTCGGACATCATGGACACGAAGAATGTCTGCCCCGTTCCACGCCGCGACCACGGCACTGGCCAGCGAACCGGCTGATCGTTGATCGGGCCCAACATTGCCAAGCAGTTTGCCGATGAACGATTTTCTCGATGTACCGACCATGATCGGATAGTCCGCGAATTCGCTTTTGAGTTTATCAAGTTTCGCGATCAGCTCTAAATTTTGATCTAGTGTTTTGCCAAAACCGATACCGACGTCAAGAACTATCTGCTTGCGGCCTACACCGGCGGTTGCGGCCTCTTGGACAGCTCGGCGAAAGTCGGCGGCTACGTCAGCAAGGATATGGTCAACCGGCCGCTGTGAATGCATCGATTCAAACTCGCCCCGCGAGTGCATAAGCACAAGGCCCGCCTTTGATTCGGCTACCGACTGAGCGAGAAGCGGATCGAATCTCAAACCTGAAATGTCATTGATAATTTCGGCCCCGGCATCCAAAGCCGCCCGAGCGACCTGCGATTTAGAGGTATCGACAGAGATCGGAATATCAAATCGCCTCGCGACGGCCTCAATGACCAGTGCGACGCGTGATATCTCTTCATCAGCAGAAACGCGGCTGCTTCCGGGACGCGTTGATTCGCCGCCGATATCAAGAATGTCGGCTCCTTCACCAATCAGTCTTTCTGCATGTCGCACGGCCGCGTCAGCGTCGGCGAAACGGCCGCCGTCGGAAAAGCTGTCCGGCGTGACGTTCAGGATCGCCATGACGAGCGGCTTTCGCAGATCAAGTTTTCGATGCGAAGTTTGCCAATACATAGGCAGAAAATACAATCGGCAGGAAGCGTTCCGATTTTGGATTTTGGATTGGGACAATCCATACGCTTTGATCCACAATCCGCGATCCGCAATCCAAAATCGAACCGCACGCTTCCTACCGGTCGTGTTCTACACTATGCTGTCGCCGGGTTGTTCGGCGCTATTGGCGGAAGTATCGGCTTGGTGAATCGGCTTTTTACCTCTTCGGCTTCCGGCGTTCCGCCCTCGTCAGTCGTTGACGGGGCCTTATCAACGTCTTCAAGCGGTAGGCCCGCAATGACACGACGCATCTGAGCGTTATCAAGCGATTCGTACTCCAGAAGTGCCGCCGTCAGGCGTTCCATCGCTTCGCGGTTGTCTTCAAGTATCTTCTTCGCGCGTGCATATTGCTGCGAGACGATCTTGTTGACCTCCTG
>CAUJFK010000184.1 GCA_963169175.1 Acidobacteriota bacterium
ACTTCACGCGCTGTTACTTTTTCAAACGCGGTACGAACCTGATAATCTAATCGAATGAAGCTCTTTTTCTCGCTGCTTATTGCAGTATTTCTTATGGCTCAAACATCGCTTGGCCAAGTTGCCTATTCTGACGCTCAGTCGCGGGTATTCGACGGTAAGGGATCTGACGCGTCGATCGCGGCTATAGTAAAGGCTGCGGGTGACGCCGACGTGGTGTTTTTGGGCGAAGAACACGACGATGCCGTCGGCCACGCGTTTCAGGCAGAGGTTTTCCGGCGGTTGGTCGAGGCCTATTCCAGCCAACGCCCGATCGTGCTTTCATTGGAGATGTTCGAGCATGACGTCCAGATCGTATTGGACGAATACCTGGCAGGGCTGATATCCGAGCAGCATTTTCTGTCAAGTTCGCGGCCGTGGGGAAACTACAAAACAGACTATCGGCCGCTGGTCGAATTGGCCAGGGAGAAGAAACTTTCGGTCATCGCCGCCAATGCCCCGCGGCGGTATGTGAACATGGTCTCAAGGGGCGGCCGCGGAGCACTTGACCGGCTCTCGAAGACCGCGAAAAGCTGGGTCGCACCGCTTCCTTACGCTGAGGCGTCGCCGCAATATTCGCAGAAGTTCAAGGCACTGATGGGCCCGAGCGCCGAAGCACAGATGGGAATTGACAATATCCTGTCCTCGCAATCGCTGTGGGACGCGACGATGGCTTATTGGATAACGGATGGCTTAAAGCGTCAGAAAAATGCGCTTGTTGTTCATCTAAACGGCAGCTTCCATACCGCCAGCAGGCTTGGGACCGTGGAGCACGTGCTTCGATACCGACCAAAAACAAGGGCGATCGTTGTAACGATGAAACCCGAGACAGACTTCAAGTCATTTGACCAGGCAAAATACGCGGGCTTGGGAGATTTTGTGGTGCTGACCGATGGATCGGTCCCAAGGAGCAAGCGGTAAAACTTTCATGCGTGGCCTTTGTGTCTTCCCTTTGAGCCTTTGTGTTAAAGAAAGAATCTAAACACAAAGACACGAAGGGATGACACAAAGGCCACGGAGAGCATTTGGGTTCAGAGCACGAGTGTTAATTTGCTCTAACCGCCGTAAAACTGACGATCCCAATTCCCGGAACATCCATCGTTCCGCTCATCTTATCGCCCTCAATGGTTCCGTCAATACCTATCGTCATTGCCTGGCCTTGGACGTCTGCCTGAAGAATAGCCTTGACCTTGGGCCCGTTGACCTTGCCTTTCTCGAACGTTCCGCCGCCAGCGGCTGATGCCATTGTGCCGGTAAAGTCACTCCCGGATTGCTTGAATTCAACAGCAAGGCCGATCACCTGGCCTCCCGCATCGACAGACATTGTCCATCTGCCCGCAACATTCGCGGCCGGGCCCTTTGCTTCGCCCGTTCCGTTGCCGGCACTTGGGGCCATGATCGTCACAGACTTTGGATCGACCGTTATTTCCTGCAGCCTCTTTGCGACGGCCGGCGTCATTGATTCCTGGTAACGTCCGCCTATGTGTTTTGCAAGGAATTTCTCCGATGCGGCGATCATCGCCATGTTATTGACCGGCCGGGCAAAGCCGTGGCCCTCATCGGGTGCGACGAGATATTCGACCGTATAGTTTCGTTTCTGCAGGGCATAAACGATCTGGTCCGATTCGCGCTTATTGACACGCGGATCGTTTGCTCCCTGGACGACCATCAGCGGCGTTTTTATCTTATCCGCTGAAGTAAGCGGCGATTGCCGTTTCATTTGAGCAAGGCCTTCAGGCGTGTTCGGGTCGCCCATCCGTTTATAGAACGTGGTGCGGATCGCTTCCCAGTACGGCGGGATCGATTGAAGAAGAGTTTCAAGATTTGACGGGGCAACTATTGCCACGCCCGCGGCATATTCATCGGGTGTGAACGCGACGCCAGCCAGGGTCGCATAACCGCCGTAGCTGCCGCCCATTATCGCAACACGCTTCGGGTCGGCAATGCCTTGTTCAACAAGCCACTTTTTGCCCCAGGTGACATCATCCTGCATCTTCTGGCCCCATTCGTTGTTGCCGGCGTTCAAGAACTTTTTGCCATAGCCGGTCGATGCCCGAAAGTTTGGCTGGAGCACGACATAGCCTCGGTTTGCAAGGAATTGGGCATAGGAATGATAGCCCCACGAATCGCGGCCCCACGGGCCACCGTGGACGAACAACACGGCCGGCAGGTTCTTGCCGGTCGAACCCTTCGGTATCGTCAGGTAAGCCGGTATCTCAAGGCCGTCGGACGATTTGTACCTGACCGCCTTCATCGGCGACAGGGCAGACCGGTCGAGCTTTTCACGGACCTGATAGAGCGTACTGAGGTTTTTGGATTTTACATCGTAGGTCCAGACCGTTCCGGGATCGACATCGCTGGACGAAACTATCAGAAACCTCATTTCGTCGCGTGTGGCGGACTGAAAATCAATGTCGCGGTCGCCCAGGCGTTTCTTAATATCGTTGTAGATCTTTTCGACCTTTTTATCCTTGAAATAAATGCGTCTCCGATCATCCTCGTAGATGGTGGCCTCGATATTGTCCGTCAGGTCCGAGAACCAGACGGCGCCAAGGTCAACCTTGTTCAGCGGATCGCCTTCTACTTTCGCGGCTGCGCCTGTCTCCGCATCCAGCAGCATTAGCTCGATCAGGTCGGCATTGCCCTTATTGGTGCGAAGATATACGTGCTTGTTGTCCTTGTGAAACTGGATCGGAGCACAGGTTTCAAAGGCGTTGCAGTCGTATATTTTTGTTGCCTTGCCATCGGCGCCGATCTTTAAGATCTCGGTGTCGCCGTTCTGTGCCGCTCGGGTTGCGAGCCGGAGCTTGTCCGTGGTGTCGAGCACCATTCCCTGATAACGATCACGGTTCTCGCTGATCAGCGTGCGTTCACCTGTTGAGATCCTGACCTTGTAAAGGTCGTGCCATGCCTTGTCACGGTCGTTGATGCCGACGTAGATCGCATCGGGATCAGATTTAGGCACGGCCTGGATGATCGCACGGACGCCTTTTGCATCGGTGATGTTTCGCGCCGCCGGGACATCTGAACCCGCCGAAGGTTTGTCGGCCGGGTTGACGGCGTAGACATTGAAATTTTCATCGCCGCCTTTGTCCTGGACGAAAAGGATGTACTTGCCGTCGCGCGACCAAAAATAATTTCGCACCGGCCGGGCCGTGTCCGCCGTCATTGGCCTGGCGGCCGAGAATGGTTCGGCAAAGCCCTTGACCCAAACGTTCATCGTGCCGTTGAGCGGTTTGATGAACGAGATATATTTGCCATCCGGCGAGATCTGGGCACCGGCGTATTCCGGATTGCCAAAGATAAGCTCGCGGTCGATGACAGGGGGAAGCTGTGCGTTTGAGATCGCGGCCCCGCCGAAAAGTACGACGAATAGACTCAGTGTCATGCAAAGTTTGTTCATATTTTTTTACCGTTGATCTGCTTTGGGCCTGAAGAACACGCGGGCCGAAAAGGGAAGCCGCGACGAATGCCGATATATTGCCCGGCCGACCGGGAACGAAAGTATTCAAAGTTGTTCAAGATGTACAATCAGCCTGTACGATGCTTTACTTCAGAATGTTCAGGCATATTCCCAAATATCGCCTGTCCATGCGCGCTTTTTGAATTTTGCCTCTGACCAAAATCCTTTTATCAATTCGACGGTTGGGTTGCGGCCCATTACGATAGTGACCACGTCGTAACGATGGCTAATGTCGCGGATGCCAAACATCCGTCTGTACACGCGTGACGTACGAATAATTTGTCGCTGCTTTCGCAAATTGACGGCGGACAGCGGGCTGGCGAATTCATCAGAGCTACGGGTTTTGACCTCAATGAAGCACAATGTTTCGCCGTCGAATGCGATAATATCTATCTCACCGGTTACCTGGGCGTTGTTAGCGTTGCGGCCGATAGGCACCTTGAAATTGGCGATCACAAGGCGATAACCGTTCGATTCAAGATATTTTGCCGCGATCCGTTCGCCAAGATCCCCTAGCGACCTTGTGCTTTCAGGCTGTTGACCGTTATTCTGTTGCCGAAACGCCATTTTCTAATTCAAACCGAGGTGAATGTGAAGCAGAATTTTATCAGAACTTTTCTTGCCGCGATAACGGTGTCGCTCGCTTTCGTGTTGGGTGTCACGGGCCAGAATGCTGACGGGCCCATCAAGCCGCCGGCCGCTCCGCGGATCGAACAAGCGGATCGAATGCCTGTTTCGACCTATGATCCAAAAGCTTTGCCGGCACCGTTTGCGACCGAAAGCGCAAGGCGGCCCTCGCGTATCGTGCCGATGCCCGCCGACGGGAAACTGATCGTGCCCAAAGGGTTTCAAGTGAATGTGTTTGCCGAAGGCGGTTTCCGTGAACCGCGATGGATGGCGTTGGCGCCGAACGGAGATGTTTTTCTTGCTGATTCGCGGGCAAATACGGTTTATGTTCTTCGGGATAAGAACAAGGACGGAGTGGCGGAAGAACGGTTCGTTTTTTCCAATAAGCTCGCCCAGCCGTTCGGAATGGCGTTCAATCAGGGTTGGTTCTATGTTGCGAACACCGATTCGATCGTCAGGTTCAGCTATAAACCCGGCCAGACCGAAGCCGTGGGCGATCCGGAAAAACTGGTCGAACTTACACCCGGCGGATATAACCAGCACTGGACGCGCAATCTGCTTTTTTCGGCGGACGGCAAGAAACTCTATGTTTCGATCGGGTCGGCAACGAATGTCAGTGTCGAGGCAGACGCAAAACGAGCGGCAATCTCGGTTTACGATCAGGACGGGAAGAACCATCGTATTTTTGCAAGCGGCCTGCGAAACCCGATCGGCCTTGCCTGGAATCCGAAAACTGGTGAGCTTTGGACGGCCGTGAATGAACGCGACGGGATCGGTGATGATCTGGTTCCCGATTACGCAACGTCGGTAAAGGACGGCGGATTTTACGGCTGGCCATACAGTTATATCGGCCAGAACGAAGACCCGCGGCGAAAGGGCGAAAATCCTGAACTTGTGAAAAAGGCTATCGTGCCCGACGTGCTTTTTCAATCGCATGTTGCGGCGCTTGGGATCCAGTTCTATTCGGGAATGATGTTCCCAAAGGAATATCAGGGCGATGCCTTTGTCGCATTCCACGGTTCATGGAACCGGCAAAAACTCTCGGGCTACAAGATCGTCCGCATAAAATTCAATAACGGAAAGCTGGCGGGGAACCGGTACGAAGATTTTGTCTCCGGCTGGCTGCCGGATGAGAATTCGAACGAGGTATGGGGCAGGCCCGTTGGGCTGCTTGTCGCGTCCGACGGTTCATTGCTCATCACCGACGACGGCGGCGACAAGATCTGGCGTGTGAGTTCAGTACAGAAGCCCGGACGATAGTCAGTGCAGAAGCCCGCACGTAGGATGGGCGTCATACCCAGGTACGCATTACGTCCATACTAACGTTCGGGCTCCTGCAATAATGCCCTTACTACGTGCGGGCTTCCGCATGTTCCTAATTTGCGGTTACGGTCTGCTCTGCTTGTCCTTCGCGGACGAATGTCAGCCATGGGGCGTTGTTCGGCGCCGGGCGTTCGGCACGGATGATCTTGAAGAACTCGTCCTGCAGGTGTTTGGTCACCTCGCCGCGTTTGCCCGAGCCGATGGTTATCTTATCGACCGAGCGTATTGGGCTGATCTCGGCGGCGGTGCCGGTGAAGAACAGCTCATCGGCCAGGTAAAGGGCTGCACGCTGAATGATCGCTTCCTGGACCTCGAT
>CAUJFK010000185.1 GCA_963169175.1 Acidobacteriota bacterium
AGGCAAAGACGGCTTCTTCGACAAGGTCCGCGGCCGAATGGCAGGCTGTTCGGGCTACATAACAAAACCGTTCGGTCCTGAAACGCTTATGAAGGCCGTCGAATCCTACCTAAACCCTGAAGCCTGATCCCCGCATCGCGAAAATAACATGACCTTTTTTGACGGATCCACACACGATCTCGCCGCCGAAACAGGCGGCGAGCACAGCCCGGAGCCTTGCGTTCAGAAGTTCGTTTCTTTTGAACTCGGTGATGCTCTGTGCTGTGTTACCGCTGTTGGTGTAGCTGAGGTGGTGCAGCCTTTTGCAGCGGCGGCAATTCCAAACTCGCCGGCCTGGCTTTTGGGCCTTGGGGCCTATCGCGGTGAACCGGTTGCCGTGATCGATCCGAGGATCATTGCCGAACCCGGATCGGAAAACCGGGGCAAGGCAAAAATTCTTATCTTCAAAAGCCGTACTGACGAGGCCCGGTTCGCACTGCCGGTTGATTCGCTTCGCGAGCTGATCAGCGTTCCGGCCAGTGAATTGGCCGAAAGCACGATGAACGGCCTTCCGCTCGAGATCGAGCATGAAGGCCAACCGGTAAGGTTCATTGACCACGAACGCCTATTTGAAGGATTGCATGGAGGACGGAATTGAGCGAGCAAGCGGCTGTTATGGAACGAAGATCGGTTGAGTCACGGGAATACACGCTCCGGGGCAAGCTATGGATGATGGTCGTTCTGCTCGGTGTTGTCAACTGCGTTTGCGGCGGGGCGATCTTCCTTGTGTCTTCCCTGCTTAGCTCGGCGGCCTGGATCCCCGTCCTCATTACGGTATTCGTTTCTACGCTGACTACCGCCGGCTTTGCGTGGCTGATCTCGAACGACGTGCTGCGGCCGCTCGACAGGCTGAACCTGCTTGCTAAAAGTATCGAGCGCAGCCCGGGCATGTCGGTACCGCATACGACGGGAGCGGTCGAGACCGATGACCTGCTTCATACGATCAGCCGGGCTTCCCGCCAGTTAACAAACTTTGTCGATCTGATGGACGAGGTCACATCCGGCAACACAAAGATCGCGCTTGATCCGCTTGCCCACTCCGACCGCCTAAGCGAGAGCTTTCGCAAACTCGTCGCAAAGGTTACTGATTCCATTGACGCAAAGGCCGAGCTTGATCGCCTGCAGCGGGCGGTCAACCAGATCTCAGGCGAACTGACCGGATTGCAGCGCGGCGAGGCGGTTAGGATAAAGAACGAATTTGAAGGCACCAAAACGATAACGGACGCCCTCCGCTTTCTTGTTGAACGGCACGCAGGCATGACACGCGTCCTTAGCTCGAACGCGGCGGAACTAAGATCGCTTGCTGGTGAGACGCGGAACCGCATGACCTTGGTGATGGACAAGGACGCTGCCCGCGACCGGCTTTTAAAGAAAGTATCGTCCGGCTTGATAGAGTCCGGTGCCGCGGCTGAAGCGGCCGTGCGTGACCTGACCAATTCACTCGGCTCGGTCCACGAGGTTCTTGATCAACTGGACCAGCCGGGAATGCAGCCCGAAGAAAACGCGGCGGCCCAAACGGCGATCCGGCGGCAATTCGACGCCGCATTACACAAACTGCGTGGCGTCGGCGAGCAGTCCCTGGCGATAACGCATGTGGCAAAGGCCGTTCAGGACCTTGCGAAACGTTCCAACATGATCGCGCTCAACTCGTCGATTCAGGCAAATGATGAAAACTCGGCCGGACTCGCCGCACTTACGCACGAGATCACCTCGTTATCTGACCGCGCGGAGAAGGCAAATAAGGCGATCGCCGGCATTGGCGATTCGATCGTCCGCGATGTGACCGAGGCAAATGCGTCGATCCAATGGCTGACTGCCGAAGTAAGCAAATTTGCCGCCCGTACAGCCGATGCGGAGGAATCGATCGGGTTTGTGCGTGAAACACTTCTGCCAATGACCGAGATCGCTGCACGTGTAAAAGCCGAAGCAAATGAACGCTCCGCCAACGCCGAACTGCACAACAAGATGCTCGAGGACTGTTCCGTACGGTCTGAAGAAGTAACAGAAGAGCTCCGGTCGTGTGAAGCGAATTGTGCCATGCTTCAGCAACCGCTGGACGCCATCCGCGAAGCCGTTGGAAGCGGCAAGCAGGTGCTTACGCCGATAACTAACGGTACCGAGCACTCTGTCAAGAACGGCGGAAACGGAAATCATGCGACGGCGCGGGAGCTAATAACACTCGCCGGGGAGAAATAGACCACAATGGAAAACCCGCTCTGGAGTATAGCTTCAAAAGCCGCCTCTGTTATGGCGTGCCTTCTCCTGGTCGCAGGAGCAACGCTTGTTGGCGCCGTTTATCTCGGCCTGTCCGACAGTAGCTTTATAGCTGTTGTCGCGACAGTGGCCGCCGCATTGGTCGCAGTATTTGCGCTCGTTGCGTCTCAGTTCGACAATGCAAGGCTGGTCCGCCGGCAACAAGCGGCCGTCGAAGCGGCGAACCTTCTGTCGCAGGGCGTTCTGCTCGAAAAAGGCGGTGATTGTGAACTTCTCTCTTCGCTTCAGATGGTCTCAGACTATCTGAAAGAAAGGGCAAAGCTGGCCCGCGAGGTGGCTGAAGGCAGGGCCCGCGACCATTTCACCGCGCTTTCAGATGGTGACGAACTTGGCTCGGCAATGCAGGAGCTGATCGCAAGCCTCCGCAACTCGGTCGAGACCCAGGACGCCCGCGAACGGCTTCACGAGTCTATTGTGAAGCTCCTGGACGACGTGTCGGGGATCGCGGAAGGCGATCTCACCGTCCACGCAGAGGTTGGTGCCGAGCTGACCGGAGCGGTCGCTGATGCGTTCAACTCGATGACGGAAAACTTGCGACGCCTGATCCGCCAGGTCAAACAGATCACAAAGCAGGTCGGTGCATCGACCGGCTCGATCAGCGAAACCACCGAACAATTGGCGCGTGGAAGTGTCGCCCAGGCATCGCAGATCGCAAGGACGACCGCCGCGATGACAAAGATGGCGGCACAGATCCAGGAAGTTTCGCAAAACGCGGAGTTATCATCAAAGGTAGCGTCCGACTCGCTGAACAAAGCACGTTCCGGCACCGCGGCCGCCGCCGATAACATCAACGCAATGCGCTGTGTGCGCAAACAGGTCCAGGAAACCTCAAAGCGCGTCAAGCGGCTTGGTGAAAGATCGCAGGAGATCGGGCAGATCGTCGCCCTTATCGATGAACTCTCAGACCGCACAAGCCTTCTTGCACTG
>CAUJFK010000186.1 GCA_963169175.1 Acidobacteriota bacterium
CCGCGGTGCCTCCGAACCAAACCGCCGCGAAAATACGATCAGCCCAGCCTAGCCGTGAGAGCATAGGCTTAAATACCGACCCGCATTCCACACACCTCGTTTCGTTGGCGGAATTAATAGTTTGGCAATCGGGACAAATAATTTGATCCACTGTGAGTAGAATAGAGAGGGTGTTTCCTGCATCGTCCCGCAACGGTCGAGCAAGTTTGTGTTTAAAGACTAAATAATTTAAATTCCTTTACAATCACCAGAACAGATCCAAGCGTTCAGCAAAGTGACGATTCCAAGATTTTTCAGCAACCGCGCCAGCGACGAAATAGACGACCTTGGCGCTTTCTTGTACGATGGCCAAACACATTCAAAATTCTAGCGCGTTTTCGGTACTTCTTACCATCTTCTTTGCCGTTTCTTCAATCATTGGACAAACGAACGAAGCCTCGCCCCTTTCCGAATCTCCCTCGCGGATTCGCGGTGTTATTGAGAGATTTGGGGCGGATGTTGGGGCGTTTAATCGGCTTTATACGGCGCAGACATCGCAGAACCGGGCGGAGCGGTTTCGGCAGTTGTATGGCGAATATATGTCGTCGCTTGAGCGGTTGAATTTTGATTCGCTGAACCATGACGAGCAGGTGGATTATTTGCTGTTTGCGAACCATTTGCGGCGCGAGACGCGCGAACTCGATCGGGAAAAGGCCCAGTTTGAGGAGATGGCGGCGTTGATGCCGTTTGCGCGGACGATCAGCGATCTTGAGGACCAGCGGCGGCGGTTGGAGTCGATCGATCCGGCAAAGACGGCGGTGCTGCTGGACGCTCTGGCAAAGCAGATCGTCGAAACGCAGAAGGCGTTCGAAGGCGGCAAGATCGTAAAGCCGAAACGGACGGTAGCAAACCGTGCGGTGCGGACGCTTGCGGGCCTGAGGCAGACGCTTCGTGGTTGGTATGGCTTTCATAATCTGTACGACCCAATGTTCACATGGTGGAACAAAAAGCCGTACGAAGCGGCCGACGACGCGCTTAATAAATACACGGCGTATGTTACGACAAAACTGGTCGGCATCACGGCGGACGATAAGACGACGATCATCGGCGACCCGATAGGCAGGGAAGCTTTGATCGAAGAATTGAAGTTTGAGATGATCCCTTATACGCCGGAGGAATTGGTACAGATCGCGAACAAGGAATTTGAATGGTGCATTGCCGAATTCAAAAAAGCATCGCGCGAAATGGGCTTTGGCGACGATTATATGAAGGCCATTGAGGTGGTCAAGCAAAAGTACGTCGAGCCGGGCAAACAGCCGGAACTGATCCGCGATTTTGCACGCGAAGCGATCGATTATGTAAAGAAAAACGACCTTGTCACCGTGCCTAAAGCGGCCGAAGAAACATGGCGAATGGAAATGATGTCGCCGGAGCGGCAGCTTGTCGCCCCATTCTTCTTAGGCGGCGAGACTATACTTGTCGCGTACCCGACCGACGGCATGACGCAGGAGCAGAAAATGATGTCGCTGCGCGGAAATAATCCGCATTTCGCACGAGCCGTTACCCATCACGAACTCATCCCCGGCCACCATTTGCAGGGATTTATGACGTCGCGCTACCGGCCGTATCGGCGGATGTTCAGCACGCCGTTCTGGATGGAGGGCTGGGCGTTGTATTGGGAATTTCTCCTGTGGGATCGCGGGTTTGTGAAAACTCCGGAAGACAAGATCGGCGCGCTTTTCTGGCGTTCGCATCGTGCGGCACGGATCATCTTCTCGCTGAATTTTCATCTCGGCGAATGGACGCCGGAACAATGTGTCGATCTGCTGGTAAATAAGGTCGGACACGAACGCGAAAATGCCCTCGCCGAGGTGCGAAGGTCGTTTGCAGGCGATTACGGGCCGCTGTACCAGATGGCTTACATGATGGGCGGGCTTCAGTTTTATTCGCTGCATCATGACCTGGTCGATTCAAAGAGGATGACCGACCGCAATTTCCACGATGCGATATTAAAGGAAGGCGGCATCCCCGTCGAAATGGTCCGTGCGATCTTGACGAAACAAAAACTGTCGAGAGACCAGGCACCAAAATGGCGATATTACAGCGGTTTGGCGAATTAGTATTCCGTGGTTCGTGTTTGTTTCGTTATATTTCGTGGTTTGGAACTAAAAACCATTCACCACGAAATATCACGAAACAAACACGAACCAAATCACTGAACGATCAATTTATCTATCCACACCGAAAACATGAAACATAATCTTCGACGATCGATCCATCTAAATCTTTTTCGACTTTTCATAACCTCGGCCGTCATGTCGTTTGGCATGCATGCGTTGGCGCAGGCACCCGCAAAGGCCGTTGTCAGTGAACGCAATGTTCGGGCGGAGATGAATTTTCTGGCCGGCGACGCCATGCAGGGACGCGGCAGCGGAACGCAGTTTGAGCGGATAGCGGCGGAATACGTCGGTTCGCAATTTATGCAGTTTGGGCTTGAACCGGCAGGCGAAGTTGGATATGACGGAAAGCCGACGTTCGTTCAAACCGTTCAGGCACCGGTCCGCGAGACCCTGACGGGTCTTGCGATCGACGGCACTTCTATCAGACTTGGTGAAGGCCTCATCGTATTTTCGATCGCGGGAAAAGAGATCACCGGGCCGGTCCAGCATGCAAAACCGGGCGATGCCGCAAAGAAAGGCTCGGTCGTTATACTGTCGCTTCCGGCGGAGACGAAATTCGAGGCGGTCCAGGGCGCGATCCGTCAAATGAGCCGCGATGGAGCGGCGGCGGTGATAATGCTCGAAACGAACGAGATCCGTTCGAATTGGGCCGAAGTTGCCGGACGCAAACCGACTTTGGGACGATTCGGCACACTGCTCGCGGCCTCGACTCAGGCCGGCGAAGAGCTTTCCAAGATCGCCGAGGGCGCGAATCTAACGCTTAAAGGTACGTTCACGGCGGCACCGCCAACTTACACATGGAACGCGATCGGCAAGATCGCTGGCACTGATCCGACGCTTTCGTCGCAGGTCATTCTTATTAGTTCTCATTTAGATCATCTCGGTGTCAGGCCGAACAATCCAGGTGATGACAAGATCTTTAACGGAGCCGATGACGATGCGTCGGGAACGGTCGCGGTGCTGGAACTCGCCCGCGCATTGGCGAGCGGCGCGGCGCCAAAACGCACAGTTTATTTCGTCTGTTTTGGAAGTGAAGAAGCAGGCGGTTTTGGGGCGAATTATTTTGTCAACAATTTGCCGTTTTCAAAGGACAAACTGATAGCAAATCTCGAATTTGAAATGATCGGCCGGCCAGACGCGAAAGTGAAAGCCGAGGAATTGTGGCTTACCGGTTACGAGCGGTCAAACCTCGGCCCCGAACTCGCCAAACGTGGAGCAAAGCTTGTACAGGACCCGCATCCTGATCAGAATTTCTTCCAGCGGTCTGATAATTACACGCTTGCGCGACAGGGTATAATTGCACACACGGTTTCCAGCTTCGGCCTGCACACCGATTATCACAAGGCAAGCGATGAACCCGACACGATCGACTTTGCACACATGACGCGTTCGATAAACGCGATGGTCGAGCCGATCAAATGGCTTGTAAATTCAACCTTCGTTCCAGCCTGGAACGAAGGCAAGAAACCGTAATGCTCGTTGCTTAGCCACCACTAATGTCAAAAAAGTCGCTGATCTATATTCCTATTCTGCTGCTTTTTGCATTCTCGCTTTCTGCATTAGTTCAGCATTACGCGAATCTGCCAAAGGTTCAGGCTCGTTTTTCGCGCAACGTAAAACTTCCATTCGCATACGTTAACGGGCGGGCCTTCTCGATCAAGCCTGAAGCTGCGGATGCGGGTATCAGGGATGGCGATCACATTGAGACGATCGATGGGAACGAGATCAATGATGAAGCGGCGTTTGACGTTGAATTGGAGAGGTTGAGGGCCGGTGAGCAGGCCGCCTTTTCGATGTCGAGGACCAATTCGGATGGCGGACGGGAAACATACGAAGTGCTAATTGTTCCAATAGCAGTTTCACGCGACATTGGTTTTTACGCAGCGGCTGTCGTCAATTTTGTCTTTGCTTATGTTTTGCCTACGTTCTGTATCCTGCTTGGCTTCTGGGTACTCTTGGTTCGGCCCCGTGATGTGCTGGCGTGGATACTCTTGTTCGTACTTCTTGGCCTGAGCTCTTTGAGTTTGGAGGTCTATTGGAATGTGGCCACGCTGCTTGGGGCGTTTCAGCGAATATTCTTTTCATGCTGGGCATTGGCAATGTTGCTATTCGGAATCTATTTTCCGGAACGGTGGAGATGGGATGAGAAACTGCCGTGGCTAAAATGGATCTTCATAATTCCGCTCGGTTTTCAGATCGTCTTGACACTGTTCAGCATTCTTTTAGCATTTACCGGGATCAATCTTTTCAGATTTCTAGGTCCCGTGCCGGCGTTCTATGGAAAGTTTGCGTATCTTGTGAACATGATCGCTATTGGTATGTTTTTCGCCGCACTTGGATATAAATCCGGAACGACGAAAAACCCCGACGCCAGACGCCGGTTAAAGGTCATGCTCTATGGCACCTCTCTTGCGATCACACCGTCGTTCCTGATCGTGATCTACCGCGTCATTTCTGGCGCGAAAGGAAATTTTACTGAGATCGTTCCGTTCTGGATCGCCCTGATTGCGCTGATCCTTATGCTGCTTTTCCCGCTGACGATGGCATACGTTATCGTTGTTTACAGGGCTATGGATGTTCGCGTTGTTTTAAGGCAGGGGCTGCAGTATGCTCTCGCGCAAGGTGGGGTACGCATTATCCAAATACTATTGCTGTTCAGTATCGGGATACTCGTCTGGTGGTCGATCAATAACTACGGCGCCAGCATTGCGACGCAGATTGTGTTTATTGTGGGCGGGGTGGCGCTCGTGCCGTTGGTGGATATGGTCGCCAAACCGCTGCGGCTTTGGATCGACCGGCGATTTTTTCGCGAGGCATACAATGCTGAACAGATACTTTCGGAATTGAGCGAGGATGTGCGGACGATGGTCGAGACCAAGCCGCTGCTTGAAACCGTGGCCAGCAAGATCAGCGAATCGCTGCATGTTCCGCAAGTTGCATTGCTTCTGAAAAATGGTGCGAACTTTGTGCCGGCGTATGCTCTTGGATTTGATACGCAGCCGGTGGTTTCGCTGGCCGCCGACTCGAAGGCGATCAAAAAACTTTCGGGCAATCGATACATCGTGCTGTACGACGACATGACCGAGGTCACATCGGTCCCGACCGTGTCGCTAGACGAACGCGAGCAGCTTCGGGAATTGAATTCGCAGGTGCTGCTTCCGGTCGCGGCAAAAGACGGCCTTTCCGGCATCATCAGCCTTAGCCCAAAGCGATCGGAAGAGCCATATACGGCCAGCGATCTAAGGCTTCTTCGATCAGTTGCAACGCAGACCGGATTTGCATTGGAAAACTCGCGCCTGACCGAGGCGGTTGCGCGGGAAGCGGCACATAAGGAACGCCTGAACGCCGAACTCGAGATCGCCCGCGAGGTGCAGGAGCGTTTGTTCCCGCAGGAGCTGCCGAAGATCGAAGGACTTGAATATTTTGGTGCGTGCCGGCCCGCATTGGGCGTCGGCGGCGATTATTACGATTTTCTTGAATTGCCCGACGGAAAGTTCGGCATCGCGATCGGTGACGTTTCAGGAAAGGGGATCGGGGCCGCATTGATGATGGCGAGCTTACAAGCATCCCTGCGCGGCCAGGCTCTTCATGCCGGTGACGACCTCGCCGGACTGATGGGCCATGTAAATACGCTGGTTTACGAAGCCTCGACCACAAACCGCTATGCAACGTTTTTTTACGCTCAGTACGATCCGAAAACACTCAAGTTCACCTATGTGAATGCTGGCCACAACCCGCCATTTCTTCTTCGGACAAAAGGCGGCAAATTCGATGTCATTCGACTCGAAACCGGCGGCCCCGTCGTCGGGATGCTTCCGTCAATGCTGGCCCGATACGACCAGGGCGAGATACAGCTTGAAAAGGGTGATCTTCTTATCGGCTTCACCGATGGAATTTCAGAGTCGATGGATCCTGCAGAAGAAGAATGGGGCGAGGATGCAATGCTTGAAGAACTAAAGGCCACCGCATCGCTTCCCGTCGAACAGGTACTTTATCGCATCGTCGCCGCGGCGGACGCCTTTGCCAAGGGAGCCAAACAACACGATGACATGACCATGATCGTCGTCCGCATTGTCTGATCTTCAGCTATTGTCACGGGCTGCTGACAATATAGGCAGCCGGTGTTGGAATATCTTCCGCGGTCCCGAATGGCAGTGAAATCAGGCCGTCACGCGACCTTATCATGTACCACATACCGGCGGACGGGCGATAGACCGCGATATCCGCGCTCCCGTCGCCGTCATAATCCGCGGGGATCGGAATATCCGCATTAACACCCCAGTTTGCCGATTTGAATGATCCGCTTCCACTGAGAATAATAAACCATTGTCCTGATGACGGCCGGAAAACGCCTATATCTGTCACGCGGTCTCCGTCATAATCGGCCGGGGCCGGGATGTCCCCGGCAGCACCCCACTCCTGCGCCGTAAACCCTGAACTGGATTTGAGTATGTACCAATTGTTATCCGACGGGCGGAAAACGCCGATGTCATATTGTTTGTCGCCGTCAAAATCGCCGATCAGCGGTTTATCGGTGGCGGAGCCAAAGGTCGTCGTGCCAAAAGTATTGTCGGCACTCCTAAGTGCGTACCATTTTGTATCGGATGGCCTGAAGACGATTAGATCTGCCTTGTTGTCCGCATCCTGATCGGCGGGTACAGGGATGTCGCCCGTGGCTCCCCATTGACGCTGGGCAAACGTTTGCGAACCGGAATTGTACCAATACCATGTCCCACTTGAGGGGCGGAAGACGGCTATATCAGTTTTACCGTCACCGTCATAATCGGCGGGCACAAGCCGGTCCCCAGCAACGCCCCACTGCAGGCCAGTATAGCCGGCTGTCGATCGGAGCAGGTACCAGATGTTGTCTGACGGACGCCGAACGGTAAGGTCGGCCTTGCCGTCGCCGTCATAATCGAACGGAGTGCGCGGTATCGCGGTACTTGCTCCACCACCGCCCCAGAAACCACCGCCCAACTCAAACCCTGAGCCGGTGCTCTTACCTGTCGCCGGTTGGCCGATGGTCCCGTCGATAGTAAAACTTCCGCCCGAACTTCGACCGCCGCCGCTCGAGATCACTGATTTCGTGATCGTGAACTGGCCGCCCGATTGGCCAAAGGCCAATGCCGACAACAACAGGATGAGGATAAAGCACTTCTTCATTTTTCCGTCTCCGTGCCTGTTTCCAGGAGGCCCGCACACGCGGGAACCAAAGCAGAGATACTGGTAAACCACCGCCGCCTATTGCGGACAGGTTACGCTAATCGCCGTCAACGCTCCCGCGTCAGAGACCGTGAGGCGGAAGCATGATCCGTTCGGGCTTTTCAGGATCACACCGGCCCCAAGCGTCCCGACAAACACATCGCCGTTGCGGACATCAAGTTTTGCTTTAGGTGCGGTCGTACCGATCCCGACATTGGTGTCTGTACCGCCGTTCTCTCCCGTGACACCGCCGAGCACGACCGAGTTGCTTTGGGTAACCGTCGCGTTGGCGCCGATCGCCGTGGCGTTTGTCAGATTGCCGGCTCCAACGTCGGCACTTGCTCCTATCACTGTGTTGCCGGAACCGGTAGAGTTCGCGTTACCCGCGTCTTTACCGAAAAACGCATTGGAACTGCCGGTGGTGCCGGCTCCGGTACCGACAAACAAGTTGTTCGCTCCGGTGACGGAGAGAACAGGGCTGCCGCTAATGTTGTACTGCGTTGTCGAATTAACGGTATTTGCGGTCAGCGTCGTTCCGACCGTCATGGTTGTTCCGACCTGGCCGCTGCCATTCACGTTAAAGCTGCCTGACTGCGGCGAGCCGGGAGCATTTTGAATATAGTTCGTACCGAGGTTCGGTATGTCGCCCGCGGACAGTGCACTGCTCGTCCATGCTCCGCTGCCGTTGCCGCGAAGAAACTCTGTACCTGTCGATGAGCTCAACCCTGTTCCGCCAGCCCCGGCCCCGATCGTGCCGGTAATGTTTGCCGCCGGTACGGTAAACGATCCGTTAAAGGCACCGTTAACGGTCAGGCCGCCAGTAATCGTCGCATTGCCGCCAACCGTCAGGTTCGCGCCGACCGCGCCGCTGCCATCGACCGAGAAGCTTGTCCCTGTTTGCGGGTTTGTGCCGTTTTGAACATAACTCGTGCTTCCGCCCGGAAGTTCGCTGGCGGTCAGCGCGGCCGTTGTAAAGCCGCTTCCCGTGCTCTTAACAAAATGTCCGCTGGTGCCCGCCGAACCGAGGCCCGTTCCGCCGTTGGCCACGCCGAGCGCACCGGTGATGTTTGCGGCCGGGACCGAGAATGCACCGGTGATACTGCCGGTCACGTTCAGGTTGCCGCCGACGCTAAGGTTTGTGCCGACCGCACCACTGCCCGCAACATCAAATCCGCCGGCCTGCGGTGAACCGGGTGAATTCTGGATGTAGTTTGTGCTTCCAGTTGGAATATCGGCCCCCGAGAGAGCGCCGCTTGTCCAGCCGCCCGATCCATTTCCGCGAAGGAAGCTCGTTCCTGTCGAAGTCGTAAGTCCGGTGCCGCCATTCGCTGCTCCAAGTGTGCCGGTGATATTAGCCGCGGGAACGCTGAACGATCCGGTAATGGTTCCGCCGACCGTCAGGCTGCCGCCGACATTTAGATTCGTACCGACCGTACCGTTTCCGCCAACATTGAAGTTAGCACCGCTTTGCTGTGCCAGTGTGTTGCTGATGTAGTTCGTCGAAAGGTCAGGTATTTCACCAGCGGTAAGAGCCGCGGTCGTGAATCCCGATCCGGTGCTCTTAACAAAATGACCGCTGGTTCCGGCCGAACTTAGCCCTGTACCGCCTTTTGCCACGCCAAGTGTGCCGGTGATATTAGCAACCGGAACACTGAAGGCGCCCGAAATATTTCCGCCGACGGAAAGATTGCCGCCGACATTCAGGTTTGTGCCGACAATGCCGTTGCCCGCCACATCAAAGCCTCCGGCTTGAGGTGAACCAGGCGAATTTTGGATATAGTTCGCGCTTCCGCCGGGGATCTCACCCGCGGTGAGGGCCGCGGTAGTAAATCCTGATCCCGTGCTTTTTACAAAATGCCCGCTGGTGCCAGCCGAACCGAGTCCGGTTCCGCCGTTCGCCACACCTAGTGTGCCGGTGATATTCGTTGCCGGAACACTGAAGGCTCCGGTAATTGTTCCGCCGACCGACAGGTTGCCGCCGACATTCAAATTAGTGCCGACCGTTCCGTTTCCGCCGACATTAAAGTTTGCTCCACTCTGCGGTGAAGCGCTGTTCCTTACATAGGTTGTAGAAAGGTCCGGTATCTCGCCGGCGGTCAAAGCCGAAGTTGCGAATCCCGTACCCGTGCTCTTTACAAAATGGCCGCTCGTACCGGCTGAGGTGAGGCCTGTTCCACCGTTGCTTACACCTACCGTGCCGGTCAGGTTCGAGGCGGAAAGGCTACCATTGATCGGCCCTGCGACCGTCAGGCCTCCACCGATCGTACCGTTGCCGCCGATGTTGAAATTAACGCCCGGCTGGGCCGTCGTCGTGTTCTGAACGTAGCTTGTGCTGCCCGCCGGGATGTCGCCTGCGGTAAATGCCGCACTTGTCCAACCGCCGGTGCCATTGCCGCGCAGGAAATTCGTTCCCGTTGAGGAGTTAAGGCCGGTGCCGCCCTGGGGGGCTCCGAGAAGTCCGGTTATGTTTGTCGCGGGAACACTGAATGAACCCGTAATACTTCCGCCGACCGCCAGGTTGCCGCCGATCGTTCCATTGCCGCCAATGTTGAACGTGGCCCCAGCCTGCTGGCCCGCTCCGTTTTGGATATAACTCGTGCTGCCGCCCGGAAGGTCAGCGGCCAAAAGGCCCTGGCTTGCCCAACCGCTTCCGGTGCTGCGAAGGAAGTTGCCCGCCGTTCCGGCCGATCCGAGGCCCGTACCGCCGTTCGCTGTACCGACAAGCCCCGTGATGTTTGCGGCCGAAACCGTGAACGATGGTGCGGTCAAGGTTCCCGTTATCACCATATCGCCCGGAACGCGGACCGTATCCGCACCTCGTCCGAGCACGACCGAGTTATTGTTGCTCACGGTCGCTCCGGCGCCCACTGCTGTCGCGAACGATAGATTTCCGGCACCGACGTTTGCACCGCTGCCAAGGATCGTGTTCGAAAAGCCTGTCGTGTTCGCGGCACCCGAACCAAAACCAAAGAATGAGTTACCGGTTCCCGTTGTTGCCGTACCTGCCCCGACAAAGATATTACTTGAGCCGGTATTGGAGATGACCGCGGTTCCGCCCAAACGGTATGGCGTGTCTGAATTGACCGAATTTGCCGTGAAGGCCCCGCCGACCGTTCCGGCACCGCCGACGTTAAAGTTCGCTGTCACCTGCTGAGCAAGTCCGTTCTGAATGTAATTGAGACTGCCCGCCGGGATATCACCTGCGGCGATCGCCGAACTCTGCCAGATGCTTCCGTTGCTGCGAAGATAATTGCCCGCCGAGCCAGTTGCGCCCATGCCAGTTCCGCCGTTTGCGACGGCTACCGTGCCGGTGATGTTCGAGGCATTGACCGGGAAGCTGTTGGCGATCAGATTTCCATCTACCTGAAGATTTCCCGGGACCCGCACGGCATCCACGCTCCGGCCGAGAACAACGCTGTTGCTTGTGCTTGCAACTGCGTCCGCCCCGATCGCGGTCGCATAGCTCAGGTTGGCCGATCCCACATTCGCGTTCGCACCAATAGTAGTGTTGTTGCTGCCAAGAGTGTTGGTCTGACCCGCGTTAACGCCGAAGAAGGAGTTATTGCCGCCCAGAGTATTCCCACTGCCGGATGAGAAACCGGAGAACGTATTGTTGCCGCCGGTCGATGAGTTGAGTCCGGCGCCTGTACCGAAGAATGCGTTGCCAGAACCTGATGTATTCAGCGAGCCCGCGGAGTTTCCAACAAAGCTGTTAGAAGTACCGGTCGTATTTGCGTTTCCGGCCGTCAGTCCGGTGAAGAGGTTCGAACCATTTGCAATGAGCACCCGATTGCCGCCGATACTGTACTGTGTACTAGAATTTATCGCGTTACCCCAAAACGTCCCGCCCGCGGTGCCATTGCCGCTGATGTTGAAGTTAGTCGAGCCTTGCTGGGTCGTGCCGTTTTGCACATAGAAGCCGCTCCCCTGAGGGACGTCCGCGGCAGTAAATAATGAGCTGGTCCAGATATTGCCGTCGCTCCGAAGAAAGCGGCCCGCAGTCCCAGGTGCACTCAGGCCTGTCCCGCCATTGGCGGTCGGGATGACGCCAGTGATATTCGTTGCCTGAACACTAAGATTTGCGGCGCTGAGGGTTCCGAGGATGTTGACGCTGCCGGGTATCCGAACAGTATCTGCCCCGGATGTTCTGCCGAGCACGATCGTATTGCTGGCATTAACAATTGCCTCTGCGCCGATCGCGGTTGCGTACGAAAGGTTTGTGCCGAGGACATTTGATTCGGCGCCAACCACCGTGTTCAGCCGGCCAAGTTGATTGCCGGTACCGGCGTTCACACCGATAAAAACGTTCAATTCACCGGCGGTATTATCGTGTCCCGCATTGCGGCCGAGGAACGTATTGTTCGCACCGGTGGTATTGAACCGGCCGGCCTCGGTGCCGAAGAATGAGTTATTGCTCGCGATGTTGTCGTGGCCCGCCCGCGAACCCATGAACGAATTATTTATTCCCGTAGCGTTTGCCTGGCCGGCCAGCGATCCGACGAACGAGTTGTTATTGCCGGTCGTGTTGGCCTGGCCCGCAAATGAACCAAGAAAGGCGTTGTCGTCACCAGTGTTCTGTCTGCCTGACTGCGAGCCAAAAAATGAGTTGCGATTGCCTCCGGTGTTGTTGTAGCCCGAAGAATTGCCGAAGAATGAATTGTCCGAACCTGTCGTATTAAAGAAACCACTGAACGTGCCGAAGAATGAGTTGAAGGCTCCCGACGTGTTTACCTGGCCCGAGCGGTTGCCAAAGAACGAATTCTCGTTGCCAGTCGTCGTTGCGTTACCCGCAAAATACCCAAAAAAGGAATTGCCGTTGCCCGTAACGTTATTTTGTCCGGCAGAGGAGCCGAAGAAGGAATTTTCCTGGCCTTGTTTGTTCTCCTGGCCCGACCTTGCACCAAAGAACGCGTTGCTGCTTCCAAGATTCAGAAGGCCAGAGTTCGCTCCCGCAAAAAGATTGTCCAACCCATTAGCACTCAGGATATGCTGGGTGCCGAAGTTGAACCGGTTCGTTGCGGTGATGATGCTTGCCTGGCCCGTACCGGAGACGTTGAAATTACTGGTCGCCTGTTGTGTGAGCGTGTTCTGAATATAACTGCCGCTGCCGGCGAGAGGGTTGCGCGGATCGGTCATCCGTGGATCGGTTGTGACAACATATTGCGATGCGTTTACGCCACCGAGTGCCTGTGCGTTGCTTGCGATAAAGGCAGTGGTCGCCGTGGTTGCCTGCAGGCTCTGAATGGCATACGGCGCACTGCCGATCTTTTGCCGGGGCCCAAGCGTAACAAGCGAACCGACACCGGTCTTTCTGACAGCGATCTCAAGATACCGGTCCAGCCCCGGAAATCCCGCAGCGCCAAAATCAAGCTTTACCGAGAAGACGCCGTCCGTGACAACGACTGGGCTCAGATAGATCTCAGTGCCGATCAGCAATCCGCCCGAAGCGGCGTCATAGAGGCGGAACTCAATATCATAATTTCCGCTTGCCGGTGCCGCGCCGTCCTTGAGGCTCCCTTGATACGAGATCTCCGAAGTTTGGGCATAAATACCTGGAACAAAAAATATTCCGAGCATCAATATTGTAAGAACGAGATTTGCTGCCTTCGTCATCTTTTTCTCCTTCTGGCGAAACCTTGGCCTCTGATGTTATTTGGAGTGTCGTTTGAAACTGCCTGCGGTTTGAAGACCGAGATCAATTCGAGGATAGTGCATTTTACGTCCGGGAGCGTACATCAATACAACCCGATGCATACAAAAACACTCCAAAGTAGCATGTTAGGGCGATGTTCTTCGCGATGGGAATCTCCTGCCGCTGTCGAAAAACCTGTCGACCGCTACCTTATCTTGTACGGAAAATAGAACGAACAGAACGATTTTTCCAGCTATTCGTCGTTCCGTCAAGTACTTTTTGCGCAAACGCATCCTTGCCAATGTACAATACCGAACATTTCGAAGCCGTACGTTGCTTCAGAATAGAAGAAATATGTATGGAAGTAGGTCACTTGCATGTCCTCCGGCCAGCGATGACGGGGCCCTAAACGGCAGGATTCCCATAGTTAAGCCTTAGGCACGCATGTTGCTATCCAGGAGTGGGCCGGAGTACGAAAATAGGGAGGATCAGGGAATGTCAAAACAGGTTATCACCGTTCACGGCGAGGAGAAAATTGTTCGTGAAGATACGGCAAAGGCGTATCGCGGAGTTTATTGGGGATTGATCAGCTTGGCCGCCATTATCATTATTGCTGCGATCCTGTTTTTCTGGGGATTTATTAAGCTCGGAACCGACACACAGGTCCGTGATCAGCAGCCAGCAAGCGAAAGCCAGTAAAGCGCACTGCGACATAGATCGAAAGCAAAGATCACGAATAGCCGCATCATTCATCTCGCATCCGCTTAAACTGCTAGCAGTCGGCTTTGTGTGCTTTGAGGCCTCTCTTGTCTGCTTTGTGTTTAGATTTCTCTTGTTCCCACACCAAGGCGCCGAGTTCGCGATCTGCGCTTTTCCAGAATCTTCCTGATTCGGTCATAATTTGAATAATGCTGGTCCTCGGAATTGAAAGCTCGTGCGATGAAACGGCCGCGGCGGTGGTGCGCGATGGGCGAGAACTTCTGTCATCTGAAATATTTTCGCAGATCGACCTGCACCGCCCGTTTGGCGGCGTGGTGCCAGAACTGGCATCGAGGGAGCATTTGGCCCGCATCGGCCCGATCGTGGATGCCGCACTCGAACAGGCGGCTGTTGATCTTCATTCTATCGACGCGGTTGCTGTTACTCAGGGGCCGGGGCTGATCGGCTCGTTGATGGTCGGTGTCTCATTCGCCAAGGCGTTTGCATTTGGGCTTGGAATCCCGTTTATCGGTGTAAACCATATCGAAGGGCACGTTTATTCGGTTGTCTTTGAAAATCCGCCGATCGAGTATCCTGCTTTGGCATTGATCGTCTCCGGCGGGCACACTAACATTTTTCATATGCCGGCGGAAGGCCAGTACAAGGTCGTCTCCCGAACTCGTGACGACGCGGCGGGCGAGGCGTTCGACAAGGTTGCCAAGATGCTCGGACTTGGCTATCCGGGTGGGCCCATTATTGAAAAGATCGCTCGAGACGGTGATCCGAGGGCCGTGAAGTTCACTCTTCCGAAGATATCTGACGGCCGTC